>JAZNBJ010000001.1:0-6345 GCA_045586965.1 Candidatus Gastranaerophilaceae bacterium
ATACTAATCAACCCATCTGGAAGATTTGTAGTTGGTGGTCCTCAAGGTGATACAGGTCTAACTGGTAGAAAAATTATCGTTGACACTTATGGCGGATACTCTCGTCACGGTGGCGGTGCTTTCTCAGGAAAAGATCCTACAAAAGTTGACCGTTCAGCTGCTTACGCTGCTAGATACGTTGCAAAAAATATCGTTGCAGCAGGACTTGCTAGCAAATGTGAAATCGAATTAGCATATGCTATCGGTGTTGCTGAGCCTGTTTCAATTTTTGTTGATACATTCGGAACTGGTAGAATCTCTGATGATGAAATTTCAGAATTAGTTCGTTCTAATTTCGACTTAAGACCAGCTGCAATTATCAAAAACTTTGATTTAAGAAACTTGCCTGCTAAAAACAACGGTAAATTCTATCAAAAATTAGCTGCTTATGGTCACTTAGGTAGAACTGACCTATTCGTTCCTTGGGAACAATTAGACAAAGTAGAAACTTTGAAATCGGCTCTAAGCACTTGTGCTAGTTGCTAATTATAGAAACTTTATTTAGAAAAAGCTAGGATTATTTCCTAGCTTTTTTTATTAACAAAAAATATTTTTAGAAGTTTTTATCTAATTGATGTATATTTATTCAATTAACATAAATAATAGAATTGAAACCAAGCCAACGCAGAACCAAAAATTGGCTCAGCCGGCATTTGGGAGCTTTAGATTAAAAAGTGATATTTTAGAGCTAAGACAAAATCAAAACTTTAAAAAAGGGCTAAATAAATTTAGGAATCTAACCCTTTCAGAATATAAATCTCTTAGCGACACTGAAAAAATTGCAATGCGTAACAGAATATTATTCACTAAAGCAGCCGAATATTCTCATTTCAAAGATTTTACAGAACAACATAGCTTCGCTAGTGAAGCCATTAAACAAAATCTAGACAACGAATATGGTGAAAATAATTACACAGTTATAATGATTGGTCGTTCATTAGCAACAATTGGGAAAGCACTTGGAGCTAAGATTGGAGAAAAAAGAGTTAAATTTTTACCAATGTCTGACTTTAGTTTTTTGAGTGAGCTTAAAAATCCAAATGATTATATAAACTTCATAAATGCAATTAACAATAAATGTAATAAAAAAGATCTTAAGAATTTTCTAGCTCAAAATGATTTAACTAAAGAAAAAGTTGAAGAATCTAAACATAAATATATTATAATGGATTATATTTTTACAGGTGATTCATTAAAATCAGCGTATGCGCTGTTAACACAAGATGATATATTAGGGAACAAAAACAACAATTTAACTTATATATCAATAAATGAACTATTACCAGAAAAACAAGAAATAAGTGATAAAATACTTTCTAATTTGTATCATGAATACTATAAAATGTACTCACATATTGGTACTAGTCACAATTTGACTAAAAATAAACTAAACAATGCCATAAGATACACAAATTTCTATAGCAATAGTCAAATTGAAGAGATGAAGTTATTTATTTTTGCACTTTATGATGAAATTTTTAATAAGATAGAAAAATTTGCAAACGACAATTTGTTAATAGATAAAAACTCCTCAAGCTATCAGGAAAATAAATCTAAAAGAGAAGCTTTTAAAACAATCTGCGAAAATGCAAAAGCAAAATATCAAGGTATCAAATAATATTTTGTATAACACCTATTGTTTATCCAAATGGCTGATTAAATTAATATCTGCAAATTTTAAACTGCAAATATGACAAATTCAGTTAATAAATTATTAGAAGCACTCGACGAAAACATAAACTTAACTCCAGATAATTGGGTTAAAGAACATTTAATTATTGCAGATAAAAAGAAATGGGTAAGTAATATTTTACCATTTGAATTATTAAATCGCACGGTCAAACAAGCTGTTGAATCACTTGTAACTATTAATGAAAGTGATATCTTTTTTGAGAAATTTCCAGATAATGTATTAACACCAAATTATGGTGATAAATGGGGGAGAATTGCAAATTATATTGAAATCAATAATCGAGCTATTGCAGAAATGCATAATAATCGAACAAAAAACGGTATTCTAAGCAGTATAAAGCTTCTTCCTGCAATTCCACCTTCTGCTAAAAGCTGGGCAAATTGTATTATTCTTTCGCAAATTTTCCCTAACATATATGGTGATGGCTATAACAAAGGCTCTGAAGAAAATTCTATCTATGGAATAAAACTTAATTGTGGTTATAGTGAAAACATAATTAGTTTTGAAATATCAGACAAGATTTCAGCAGAAGAACAATTTATGGCTTTTAATGACTTAGCACATATCCACGGGCTAAAAACTGGCTTTAGAACGGTTATTTCTGCTGATCAGATTAAGGTTAGTGAACCTTATAAAGAAGATACTACATTCAATTGGACGAACCCAGAGCATCAAGAATTGTTTATTAACGAACACGTTAAGCTAATAAAACTTGGATTTGAAGCAATCTTTATTGACTCAGCCAAACACATTGGCGGATACGATATGACAAATTATACAGGTGTTGGAGCTTTACCTGAATACGCACAAATGCAATACATTTTACACGAAATTCGTACACGCTCAGAATGTACTTCAATAAGCTTTGTTGGTGAAAAAAGTACAGAAGACTTTGTTAGATATGAAAATCTAGGACTTACAACTGGAACTGCTTTTATTCCACCTGACAACTACGAAGAAGTCAAAGCCTGGGCTGAGAAACTTAAATATAATAAAGAATATGCTCCAGGAATTGAAGTCTCAAATGATAATGACGAGGGAGGCAGAAGCTATGAAGATAGACTTAATAGAATAAATTCATCTTTATTTGCATATGAGTACCCTAGCGATAAATTACCAAGCTTTATGCAAATGGAAGATTTATTTCCACTCAGATACGATACAAATACTCACCAATTAATGATGACAAATCCCTCTTTTTCGACAGACGGAAACCCAATAAGCCATTGGGAAAACTTGTTTACAAAAGAAGACGGTAGAGATTATAACAGAAAAGTTGGAGAATTGTTTTATCACGCTATGAATTTGTAAAAAGTAATGTAGGAGTTCTTTAAATAGAGTGCCTGTTGGGATTATATTGCTCATTCAAGCCGTTTTAAGCAAATTGTAAATATTTCTAATTTATTTTGTAACAAAAAAGCAAGTTTTGCTGAGAAAAATACTTTATATAAGTATAGGGGAATATTATGGGATTAAAAGCAGGATTACAAATATTACAACAAACAGGAAAAGTTGTCGCTAACTACGCAGATGATGCTGCAAGATTAGCTACACAGTCGTGTGATGATATCGCAAAATATGCAAAGGCTTGTGGTAAGAGAAGTATTCTTGAAACTAAGCCCTCTATTTTTCATGGAATAAATCCAACTATATCATATCCACCAAGTGGTAAAGTTTATGAATTACCAAGATTCTGCACGCAAGAAATGCAACAAGCTAGAAAATTAAACCAAATTGCTTTAAGACAAATTAAACAGCCTATTAGTTCAAGTTTCCCGAAAGCAACAGCTGAAGATTTGAAAAGATTGACTTCTGAAACAGTTGAAGATAGTTTTTCAAGAGTGCAATGGACAAACCCTAAAGATGGGAAAGTTTATAACTTATTAAAACAGAGTGAAACCGCAGATGGAAAATGTTTGATCAGAATTTTAGATCAAGAGGGTGCTTTCGTAAAAGAAGCAACCATAACTCCAAAAAGAATAGTTATGATAGATGCTAAAACAGAATGCTATCCGTTTAATCTAAAAGATGCTTCTCATTGCGATGTTGTTTATACATATTTACGACGTAACAATCCTTTTGCTAAAATAAATGGCTTTAATGTAACAGGTGAGGGAGTAATTTTTGAAATGGGATCGTATGTCGGTGAAAAAACAAATATTGTTGATTCTAATAAATTAATCCGAGCATTTCAATATTTAACAAAAGAAATTAAAAACGGTAATATCCCAGATTACATAACAGTATCAATAGGTAATGAATTTAATCCTCAAAAAGGTTTAAAAACAGGCAAATTAGAACTAGAAGTATTAAAAGCTTTTCAAGAGTTGTGTTCAACAGCTAAAGGAAAAACTAGAATATTGTTTAGTGCAGGCAACGATGGTAAACATATGTTGAATGCTTATTTAACAACAGATGTTGCAGAAGGAGTTGGCGCATTAAGCTATACTGGAAAACTGACAGGTTTTTCTGCGTCAAGAAATTCAAGATATACACAGCACTATGAGCAAGGAGTATTTCAAATTAAAAAAACTAAATATGGTTTGAACGTAACAGGACAGCCTGGTACAGATATTCTTTTCTATAAGGGAACAAAAGAAGAATTACTTGTAAGAAAAGATTATTTAACAACTCAAAAAACAGTAATTGTAAAAAAACTCCGCAAGTGTGATCGTTTAAAATCAATCGACTCGAGAGAACATTTTTGGAGACACTTAGATCGATTACATGAAATATCTACGAAATATAATAAAGATTTACGAGATATTGAAAGTGAAATCGCTTCAATAGAGAAAACTCTTAAAATAATTAATGAAGAAGTCTCTGGCACATCTTTCTCTACTCCTGTGCGTACAGCAAAATTGGCGCTTAATGATATGATGGAGGGTATATTGTAAACATATAAAGCTTGTTGTGTGCATTGTTTAATTCACCAAAAAGAGTTTTCTAGTGAGGGAAAAATGAAATATTCCCACTTTTTTCAATTTTGTTATCTTGTATTTTAATTTCAGCTGTCGGACAGTTCAAATTCAAAAGAAAATTTCTCGTTTTGTGTATTTTAACACTCGGTTTGAGAAGAAAGAATAGTGAGCTTGATATTTTGATAGCAAAAAATATTATTATATGTTTTATAATAAATACAACAAGTATGGAGGTATTATGAAAATACGTTTATTTACATCTATAATAAACATTTTTAATAAAAAGAATAATTTGAATAATACAAATATTAATTACAATCAGCAATTAAGAACTATGCAAATACCTAGTAATATATCTCCAAAAAAAGAACTTACAGCTGGTGAGAAAATGGATAAAATTTGTAAATTGATAATAAAAAGGCTCGATATAATCGATAAAAGAAATAAAGAAATGTTAATACTTTTAAATAAAAAGAAATAACAAGTAGGGTGCGTTTATACGCACCTTTTTAATATCAAAATTCCCAAAAGTAACTTTTATAGACTTGGCTAAATTTCCCTCTCCTTACAGGAGAGGGCTAGGGTGAGGTGGCGATTGAAAGAATTTAGTGAGTAACAAATGTTACTTTTGGAGTATTTTGAAATTTGATTCTCAGCTTACTTCCAACTGCCATGATTTAGTGTTGTTGGGCAAGTATGCCCAACTTACAATTTTTTACTTCCAACCAAAACGGACAATAAAATACAATCAAATCTCAACCCATATCATCATAAAAAGCCTTTTACCAAAAGGCAAAAGGCTTTTTATTCGGAAACGGAGAGATTCGAACTCTCGGTGCAGGTTACCCCACACAACACCTTAGCAGGGTGCCGCCTTAAGCCAACTCGGCCACGTTTCCACGGCTTTCCTCTAGTTAACTTAATACTATCATAAAGATTTTAATTTGAAAAGCTTTGATTTTATTTATATGAATAAAATAAAAGCGAACCGAAGTCCGCTTAAAATTACTCTCAACTATCTTACTAAACCGTTAGACCATGATTATTTAACCGCTACCAGTTTTGTTTGAACTCCAACTTCTGCGTTCATACGTCTGGCGTTTGCGATCGCTGAGGCACGACGTTTTTTCGCACCTCTAAGGATATATTCTACTCCACTGAAGGTATTACAAGTAGGTGTTTCAACTTTTTTTAACATATACTATCCTTTCTTTTTGGCTGTATTTTACTAATCGGCATTTTTTTTCAAAACTTTAGTTTTTGGGTTAATTTATTTACAAAATTTTACAATTTTATTTACAAAGTGATTTGAGTAAAAGTGCCCAAAAAGAATAATAATAGCATTTTTAAAATAAATATATATTTTTGTAACAACTTTTACATAAAAAGGGTTTACATTTTATAAACATGAGTAATAATACAAGTATAAGGATATACAGACTCGGGGATACGGAAAGATACATTACCCACAATTATTTATGTTGTCAAATAGTGTTTAGTGCATAACGGATTAAGTGCTTAAACATTGTAAACATGAAGTTAATATTATTGGCTAGGAATTGTTATTACAATCTGTCAAACAAAAACTGTTAAGTGACTCATTTGAAAATGTGACACATATTTGGAATGTGGATTTGTATTCATCGTTGTATCTTCTGCATTGTAATTGAAAGGAGTATCAATTTATGGCAT
>JAZNBJ010000002.1:0-19556 GCA_045586965.1 Candidatus Gastranaerophilaceae bacterium
TATAGACAGTCAAAATCTGCTCATCGCTGAGTCCTCGTAACTCCTCTGGATAAGCTTTCTTAAGTTCTCGTATTATATTCTGTTGTTCAATGCTTAATTTAGACATACTAAACCTTCATCTAACTGTCATGTTCTACGGCATTTTATTGAAAAACTTTAAGCTTTTTCGAAAGATTGTTACAAAAATTTACAGTTGTATTTAAAAGCTTAATATTTTGACTTTATTCTAATTTTGAAGTTAAATAGGTTCTATGAAGATAATTATTTTCGGCGCTAATGAAATTGGTTACATGATTGCTTCTCAGTTTCACACAGCCAACGACATTATAGTAATAGATGAAGAAAAGAAAAAAATAGATGCATTCAACAAGCTTGATATAAGTTTCATTGATGGAAATGCTTCTAATATTGATATTCTAAATCAAACTAATATTAAAAATGCAGATGCCTTTATTGCCTGTACAGACTCTGACGAATTAAATATTATAGCTTGTCTTACAGCAAAAAGGATTTGTGATATATGTACAATGTGTTTTGTAAGAAAAGAAGGCTATAAGGCTTCACTTGGGCTTGCAAAAGATGCAGAATTTAACGGTGATTTTTATATCGACAATGTAATTTGGCCACAAGAATTGTTAACACAAGAAATATTCCGTATTATTACGGTTGCAAAAGCTCTTGATGTAGAAAATTTTGCAGGTGGTAAAGCTAGGCTTTTAGAATATAAAATAGCTGAAAATTCACCTCTTGTTAATCAATTGGTTAAAAATTGTGATTTTCCTAAAGATACTTTGATTGTTGGTATTACTAGAGAAGAGGAACTTTTTATTCCTAGTGGTGAGACTGTTCTTCATCAAGATGATAAAGTTATTTTTATGGGACTTTCGCATTCATTAGATATATTAGCAGGTAAATTTTTCCATGAAAAAGAATTTGTTAAAAACGTTGCAATCATAGGCGGTGGAAGCGTTGGACTTAAGCTTGCTAAGAGCTTAGAAGATTTAAAACTTAATATTAAAATTATTGAACGTGATGAGGCTCGTTGTAATGAACTTGCTGAAGAATTAGAAAATACTCTTGTAATTAACGGTGATGGAACGGATCTAGAGTTATTAAATGAAGAAGATATTAATTCTTCTGATGTTGTGGTTAGTGTTACAAATAATGATGAAAAGAACTTGCTTTGCTCACTTCTTGCTAAACAGCTTGGTGTAAAGCGTGTTATTTCTAGAGTTTCTAAAATTACAAACGCATCTTTATTTGAAAAAGTTGGAATTGACATTACGATTTCTTCAATAAATGCAGCTTTAAATGAAATTAAGAGTAATCTTTGCGGTACTAATATTGGTATTTTGGCAACTGTTGAACAAGGCAAAGGCGAAGTCTTGAGAATTTTATTGCCAGAAGATTTTAAACAAATAAAAATTATGGACTTAAAACTTCCTGCAAAAGGTATTGTTGGTATTGTTCAAAGAAGAAATAGAATTATTATTCCTAACGGTACAACACAGCTTATGAGTGGTGATAATCTGATAATCTTTACTACTTGTGAAAATGCGCCAATTATCAGAGAATACTTTAAGGTGGATTAATGAGATTAAATTATCTGGCATATACTTTTTCGCTTGCAATGATGTATTTTAGCATCGTTCTTTTAATGCCAATAATTGTTGCGCTTATTTTTCACGAAAATCAGGCAATATTACCTTTTATTATTGCAAGCTCTGCTTCTCTTATGATCGGGGTAACTCTTAGAAACATCATTCCAGGAACAAAGCAGATTAAATCAGTAAATGACATTAAAAAAGGCGAAGGGCTTTGTGTTGTAACTTTTTGTTGGATATTTGCTGGGCTTTTTGCAATGATTCCATATTTGTTTTTTGGCTTAAATCTTGTTAATGCTTTATTTGAAGCTACATCTGGTATTACTGCAACAGGTGCAACTATCTTAACGCATTTTGATTATCCAAAAGCTTTGTTTTTCTGGCGTTCTTTTTCACAATGGCTTGGTGGCATGGGTATTATCGTTCTTTTTATAGCGATTTTACCTCAATTTGCGATTGCGGGACGTCAACTCTTTTTTGCAGAAGTTCCAGGGCCTACTGAAGATAAATTTACACCAAGAATAAAAAATACTGCAGCTTCTTTATGGAAAGTATATTTCGGAATGACAATTCTTGAAATAATTTTACTTAAATGCAATGGCATGGATTGGTTTAATTCAATATGTCATTCGTTTTCATCTGTTTCAGGTGGCGGATTTTCTCCAAATGGTGAAAGTCTAATCGGATATTCAAATATAATTTTATGGATAATTTGTTTTTTTATATTTTTTGCAGGTGCAAGTTATAATTTGCAATTTAGAGCTTGGTCAAAAATTAACCCACTTATTCTTTTTGAGAATGAAGAATTTAAAACTTACCTATTTATAGTTTTAGGATTAGGCGGGCTTTTAAGCGTGTCATTATTCATACATTCTAATTATGATATTGTTGAAAGCTTGACACATTCATTCTTTCAAATTTCATCTGTAATATCTTCTACAGGTTTTTGTAGTGTAGATTTTGCATCTTGGGATTACACTTCAAAAGCGTTACTTTTTGTTGCAATGTTAGCTGGTAGCTGCGCAAGCTCAGCAGGTGGCGGTATTAAGATTATGCGTTGGCTATTAATCTTAAAGATTATGAAAACAGAAATGGCAAAAATTCTTCATCCAAAAGCTGTTTACAATATAAAAATTGGGAAATACTCAATACCTAAAGATGTTTTATACCAAACCTTGATGTTTGTATCTTTCTATATCGCAATATTAGTTTTCTCAGCTTTTGTAATTGCTATAATTGAAAAAAATACCATGATTGGCATATCAGGCGCAGTTAGTGCTATTGGCAATATTGGACCTGGTTTGGGTAATATTATTGGCCCATTAGGCAGTTATGATAGTCTTACTGATATATCTAAAGTCATAATTACTATCGATATGTATGTTGGTCGTTTAGAATTAATTCCATTCTTAGTTCTTTTCCAAAAAGATCTTTGGAGATTAAAAAAGTAGATATCCATTTATTTTTTTAAAGACATTGAAGTATTGTGTATGTTATAATGTTTTCAAAAGAAGGAAGAAGATTATGGCAGTAAAAAAAGTTGTTAAATATGGAACTGAATCATTAAGACAGCCGTCAAAAGAAGTTCATAAAGTTTCACAAAAAATAAAAACATTAGTCCAAGATTTAATAGATACAATGTATTCTCAAAACGGTGTTGGTCTTGCAGCTCCGCAAATAGGTGAAAATGTTAGAGTGTTTGTAATTGATGTTTCCACTGGAAACGAACCTTTAAATCCAATTGTATTTATCAATCCTAAAATTATAAAAAAATCAGGTGCTTGCATTAGTCACGAAGGTTGTCTAAGTTTTCCTGAAGCATATACAGATGTAAGACGTTATGAAAATGTTATGGTTAAAGCTCTTGATTCAAATGGACGTTCTTTTGTTATGGAAGCCAAAGAAGGAACTCTTCTTGCTCGTGCAATTCAACACGAATTTGATCACCTTGATGGTATTTTGTTCATTGATCATGCAATTAATCGTTTTGAAGCAGAAGAAGTGCTCTCTAAAAACAATCTCCCACCACTGCAGCTTGATAAGCTTGTTGAAGAGCCTGAGTTAGCAAAAGCTATTGATGAATTGAAAGAAGCTGAATTAAAAAAAGAAAATTAATAAAGTTTCCTCTCCAAGGGGGAGGGCTAGGGAGGGGGGCTATTTAAATGCTTAATATCGTATTTTTTGGAACACCAGATATTGGACTTAAATCATTAGAATATTTACACAATTCGCCAAACTTTAATGTTATGGCTGTTGTAACCCAGCCCGATAAACCATCTGGCAGGGGGCAAAAGCTTACACCAAGTCCGATAAAAAGATTTGCTGTCGAAAATGGAATAGAAGTTTTTCAACCTAAATCAATAAGAAAAGAACCTGAGATTATTGAAGCATTGAAACACCTTAAGCCTGATTTCTTTGTGACTTTTGCGTTCGGACAAATTCTATCTCAAGAAGTTTTGGATATCCCCAAGTATGAGACAATCAACCTGCACGTCTCATTACTTCCAAAATACAGAGGCGCAAATCCTATTCAAAGAGCGATTATGAATGGTGATAAACAAACTGGCATTTGTACAATGATTACAGAATTAGGTCTTGATTGCGGTGATATTTGCATGACTCATCCGATTGAAATCACACCAAATTTGAATTGTGTTGAATTGTTTGAAATCTGTGCAACTGAATCTCCTGTACTTCTAGAAAAAACTCTATTAGGCCTTGTTGACGGCTCAATTACGCCAGTAAAACAATGCGTAGATGGAGTTTGTTTTGCCGATAAATTACAAAAAGAAGAATGTTTGATTGATTGGAATAAATCGGCACAAGAAATTCATAATCTTGTGCGTGGCGTCTATAAATGCCCAAGTGCGCATTTTGAATATGAAGGTAAAATTATCAAAGTATTAGAAACAGAACCCTTAAATGAAAATATTGAAGGCGAAATTGGTAAGATTGTTAAAATATCAAAGCTAGGTATTGAAGTGAAAACCGGTAATGGCATTTTAAGATTAATCAAAGTTAAACCTGAAGGTAAAGGTGAAATGTTTGCCAGAGATTGGGGAAATGGATTAAGAGGATAAATAATTAAAATAAGCCAAACTAAAACTTAATTGTGGTCTTAAGCTAATGATTTTATCACGCCGACAATTTTTCCAACAAGTATAAGTTCTTCTGTGGTAGAGCCATTTATTGTTCTAATTCTATATTCTGGGTTGTCTGATTTTATAATGATTTCATCCAAGTTTTTTGATAAGCGTTTTACAAAAAATTCATTATTGAAACAAAATACATAAACTCTGTTATCTTGTATTTGCCCATTATTCCAATGTTCGACAATGAGTCTATCCCCGTTTTCTATAGTTGGAGACATGCTGTTTCCTGTGGCATTAATCATTGAATATGTTTTACTTTTTGAAAAACCATTTATTAACATTGATGATACTGGAATTTTTACTTTCTCATCAGAAAAAACAATACTTCCGCTACCACAGCTCGCAAAAACGTCGTTATAATAATCAATATAAGCAATTTCGTTTATAGTATCATCTTCATTTAGAATAATTATATTGAAATAGTCTTCAATCCTTTTAAGTTCAGCAACAGTAAGTTGGCTTTCATTCTTAATCCTATTGCTTACAGTTTGGCGAGTAATACCCAAGCTATCTGCAAGCGCTGTTTGATTAATATAATTCCCTGTCTTTTGAGAAATCAATGTTAATATTTCATCAAGTTTCATAGCTACACCTTTTTCAACAACTTTCCTGACTTTTTAATTAAGCCGAGTTTCATAGTTTCACCTTTTTTAAAATTCTTATGCCGAGTTTTATAATTTAATCTTAATAAAATTTTTACTTGACATTTGTATCATATCATCTTACAATGTATTACAAGATGTTAAAGATTGTAATATTATTTAAGCATATAATCTTACATCTGTCAAATATCTATCACAATACATTTTAACCATTTAGGCAAGGAGATGAGGTTTTTAATGGCTTACAAATACAACGTATCTTGTAGCGAAACTGTTTCTAAGAATTGGACGCCAACTGCAATAGACTGTTATTTAATAGGCTGTTCGTGCTCAAAATGCTATTTGTATAAAATCTATTTTTTTAAAAGTGGTGTTAGGTGTCGAATGAAAGAAACAGTAATCGAATTAGTAAGAAGATTAGGAATACCAAAGGAGGTTTAATGATTTTGAAAGACAGGAAGTTGATATCGCAATGCAACGGCAAAAAGGGTGGCAGACCAAAACAAGACTCAAAAATACGCATAGAATTACCTGAAGTTGAATTTGTAATTCTTACCCCAAATCAATACAATTCTTTGTTAGAAAAATACGGCTATGAACTAATTAGAAAGGCTTTAGAAATTTTAGACGGCTGGTTGAAAAGAGGTGGTAAAGCTTCCGAAAAATATAAAGGCAAAAATAATTATGCTCATTTTCGTTCTGACGGTTGGGTTATAAATACCGCTATTATGGCATTAAACCTTCACAGAGAATAAATCTTCCCAATAAAACAACATCACAATAGTTTTTTAAAGATTCCACTAAACATTTATTCTCGCAAAATCCGCCTGAGAGATATATTCTCTCAGGTTTCTTTGCAAAATTCCAAGCATTATATGCTATTCCGTGTACAAACTTAGAAACTGCAACAGAAGCTTTTTCACCACCTGAGATTGAATCCATAATTTTTTCCATACCAAAAATTCCACAAGTTACATTGAATTTTTCTGGGGTAAATGATAAATCTTCTACTTTTATATCATAGAACTTCAAAAGCATCTCAACCGTTGCACCTGTTGAACTTGCACAAGATGTGTTCCAATCCATATCGTGGAATTTGCTATCTTTAAATCTTATCCATTTTGCATCTCTACTGCCCAAATCCAAAATTGTAGCATCTTTTTCAATATCAAGTTTTTGTGCCCCTTTTGCTAAGGCAATGATTTCATTTTCATTAGCGTTTGACATATGTCCGCAACTTGCGTTAGGTATGATGTTCATAGACTTAATTATTGATGATGGCAAAATATAGTAAAAGTTTCCAGCTTTTTCACAAACAAGGAATTGCTCTTCAAAGCAATTCCTGTCTGTTATTATTTTTGAATATGTTGTACCTGCATCTAAGTATAACATTTATTTTTTGTTCCCCACCTAACCTCCCCAACAGGGGAGGAATTTTTTAAAATCTGATTAACTTTTTAGCAATCGGGAAGTTGTGTCTTTCAAAGTAATCTTTCAAATCACGTTTAATTTCAGGTGCTAAAATGTAAAGTACAATAATGTTTGGAACACACATTGCAAGCATCATAGCATCTGTAATATTAAGGATTGAGCTAATGTTCATAGCTGATCCGATAATGATGAACAAGCAGTAAATAAGGTTGAATGTAACAACACGTTTTTTACCTTCACCAAGCAAGAATGTCCAAGCTTTTTGTCCATAATAAGCCCAACTGATTAGTGTTGACATTGCAAATAAAACTGCAATTATTGAAAGAATTATTGGGAAGAACGAAATTACTGATTGGAAAGCATTTGAAGCTAATTCAATACCAGAAATTTGTCCGATTGTTGTATTATCTAACACTCCTGAGAATACAATTGCAAAAGATGTGAATAGGCAAAGCACACCTGTTAAGAATGTTTCTAAAAGAGCTACAAAGCCTTGTGAAATATGTTCTTTTGTTTGAGCAGCTGCATAAACAATAGCTGCAGCACCTGTACCTGCTTCGTTTGATTGTACTGAGCGTCTAAGACCAATAATTACAATACCGAAGAAGCCGCCTGCAACTGCTGTTGGATGGAACGCTTCTCTTACAATCAAAGCCAAAGCGCTTGGAATATTAGTAATGTTTGCAAAAATTACAATTAAACCTGAAACAATATATAATGCACACATTGTAGGAGTTAGAACTGTAGTAACTTTTGCAATACCTTTAATACCACCCATAACAACTAAACCAATAAGAATAGCTGCGATTAGACCAAGAACCCAAGCGTATCCGTGGAAAATACTACTTTCACCACCTGTTATAAAAATAATTTGGTGAGCTGTTTGGTTAATTTGAATCATATTACCACCAGTAATACCGCCACCGATACAAAGAATTGCAAACAATACTGATAGCGGTTGACCTAGCCAACGCATTTTTCTTCTAGTTAAACCATGTGCTATATAGTGCATTGGACCACCTGATACTGTTCCATCAAGGTTAAATCTTCTATATTTTACAGCTAAAGCAGCTTCAATAAATTTAATTGACATACCTAGAATTGCACCAACAAAAATCCAAAAAGCAGCACCAGGTCCACCTAATGAAATTGATAATGCTACACCAGCAATACTACCGATACCGATTGTACCTGATAAAGCTGTCGCTAGAGCTTGAAATGATGAAACGTCACCGCTTCCATCTCCTGCCTCAGGTTTTTTAACAATATGATCTACTGCGTGTTTGAAACCCCAAATGGCAATACCTTTAAAATATATAGTAAAGAAAAATCCTGCAGCAAGTATCCATAAAATAATTACAGGAACTTTCGTGCCACATAACGTGATTGAAGAAAAGACGACGTTGGCTATTGCATCTGTTATAGGGGCTATATTTTTGTCAATGAATTCATCAACATTCATTGCTTGTACTGATTGTAGTCCCATCAGCAAAGTAAACATCATCAATAAAAATTTCTTCATCTTCTCTTTTCCTCTTTTCGTCTAATGTGTAATATATTTCGACACTGTTTTTCAATTATAGCAAAAACATGTCAAGTTTATTAATAATTGTTACAAAACTATTGTAAATGTAACAATAAAAAAGCTCCACTTTTTGAGTGGAGCTTTTTATAATGTTTTATAATTTATTTTATTTTAGCCTGCAAGTTAGAAGTTTTGCAATATACTGAATAAATATTGAGAATTCCCACATTAATGTTCTATGTTTAACATAATATAAATCATAGCCTAATCTTTCTTCAGGAATACATTCTTCAGATTTAATTTGTTGCCATCCTGTAAGACCTGGGCGAACCCAATCTCTGCATTCCCAGAAAGGAATATTTTCTTGGTTTCTATAATGAACTTCTTCTCTTACAGGTCTTGGGCCAACAAGGCTCATTTCACCTTTTAAGATATTGAACATTTGAGGAATATCATCAATATGAAGTTTTCTCATCCAACGGCAGAATGGCATAATGCGTTTGTCATCGTTGTTAACTTCTTCTAAATCGTCATCAAAACCTTCGTCAACTTTATCTTGGTACATTGTTCTGAATTTAATCATTTTAAAAGGTTTTCCGAATTTACCAATTCTTGTTTGCATAAAGAAAATTGGGCCGAAATCTGAAAGTTTAATTCCAATCATAGCAAATAATGTTATTGGTAAAGTTACAATTAGGATAGCTATTGCAGAAACTATATCAATAAATTTTTTCACATAAGAATAGATGTAGTGTTTTGGCCTTACGTAATCGTAGAACAACCAGTTTACAGCCATTTTATTAGTAAATAATTTTTGAGTTATATGAGCATAAAAAGTTGGCATTCTCCAAACTTTTACGCCTAAAGGAATACCTTTTGCTAAATCAGTTAGGATATTTGAATCCATTCTCGATTTAACAGCAATAATTACCATATCAATTTTATTATCTTTAATAACTGCTTCTGAGTCATAAGTTAAGCCTAAAATTGGGATTGAAGAATCTTCTTCTTCAATGTTATTCATATTATCGTCCAAGAAACCAACAACCTTCATGCCTAATTCTGGTCTTGCTTGAATTTCTTCTGCGATAAGTTTACCGTCTTGGCCTGCGCCAACAATTAGAATATTTCTAACAGGTTTGAATAAAGCTTTATAAATAATATATGTAAGTCTTGCTACTAAAATTCCTACAAAAATTAAAATTATAGCAATAATTACATGTGCAGCGCCAAATCCTCCAAGAAGCGGGATTGATAAAAAGCCTGCAAGGAATGTTGCAATAAAAATACCTTCAAATAAAAAGTATAAATCCCTGAAGGAATATTTTCTTGCACTATAAAAACCTTTCATGCTTAGTACAATCATTATTGTTGCAACAAAAATGCAAACAACAGCTAAAAGCTGAAATAGATTTTTGAAAATTGGTGCATAGCTATACAAAGTTGCAAACATAATGACTAATGCTTCTATAACAGCAAGCACATAAATAGATCTTGATAAAACAGTCATACTATCTCCCATCTACACTTAGGATGTTTTTTACTTTCTTATTATAGCATATTTTATACTAAACTCAAAAGGAAAATTGTTAAAATTAGCACTGTAGAAATGATGATTGATAAAATAAAAAACCATTTGAATATTGGGAATTTTGGTTTGTTGTAAGTTTTTGCTTTTGTTTGTTTGGTTTTACTTTTTTTAGGTTTTGTATTTTTGACTTCAACTTCAACAGGTGTTTTAGCTTTTTCTTCTTCATATTTTTCTTTTAAAGTTTTCTTAGCTTTTTTGCCTGTGATAAGTAATTCTGTATCATATTGAAGTTTTAATAAATTTGATTTGGCTTTTTGATAATAAACTGCATAATTTATACTCAACTCAAAAGCTCTTTGTAGGCATTCAAGAGCGACAATTCCATCTTGTTTTACAGTAGATGAGTGAACAGAATTATTACCTTCTCTTTTTAAAAAATACAAATCATCAATAAACTCTTTTTCTTGCTCTGCTCCGCTACATTTGTCTTTTAGTGTCGCAAGCATATCGTCAAAAGTCTTTTCTGTTGTTCTTCTGTCACCCAAAACTGTCTTACAAAGATTTTCTGCAAACCTTCTTGTCTGTGTTATACACTGTTCAAAATATTCATCACGATAAAGCTTTTCAGCTTCTGTAATTAGGCTGTGCAAATTTTTATTTACAGGTTTTAAGAAATCAAAATTATTCATACTTTTCATAGCTTATTAAATGTAAGATGTAATGTCAATCATGATAAAATATTACAAAGAGGAGATTTTATGAATATTCCAAAAGATTCAAAAGAGATTTTAATCAAACTTTTAAAAGGTAACGAGCAATTTGTAAATGGTAAATATGACGCTAAAAATATTACTATTGAACACTTAAGAGAACTTGCAAAAAAACAAAAACCACATGCTTGTGTGTTGAGCTGTTCTGATTCAAGAGTTGTACCAGAGCTTATTTTTGAAGCTGGGATTGGTGAATTATTTGTTATTAGGGTTGCAGGAATTACAGTTGGAGCAAATGTAATGGAAAGTATTGAATACGCAATCAAAAAGCTTCAAGTTCCTCTTTTAATACTTCTTGGACACGACAATTGTGGAGTTATGGAATATGCTCAAGAGTCTTACCCCGAAGTAAAAGAACATTTCCAAACTATTCTCAAATGTGTTTATCCAGCGATTGATATGGATAAAAGCTCTTTAGATTCTGAAG
Source organism: Candidatus Gastranaerophilaceae bacterium (assembly GCA_045586965.1). Lineage (GTDB taxonomy): Bacteria > Cyanobacteriota > Vampirovibrionia > Gastranaerophilales > Gastranaerophilaceae > CAG-196. The sequence goes on from JAZNBJ010000002.1 coordinate 11,043, forward strand.
ATAAATTGGCTAAACATCACACACTTTGGGTAGAAGAATTTTTGATGAATAATTCTGAAATAATAAGAAAAGCTGTTGAAAATCGAAAATTATACATAGCAAAATGCCATCTTTCGCATGAAACTGGCAAAGTTCATTTACTTGATTTTGATGAAAACGAATTAGAAATTGAAGATATTTAATTTTTGAACAAAATAATTATAGACTCGTTAATAAAATTAGAATATAATTATTTTGAGGAAAATTTGTGAAAAAATATTTAATTATAACTTTAGCTTTATTAATTGGCACAAGTAGTGTTTTTGCAATAGAAGATACTAATGAGAGCAAAGGCTTTTTTAGTTTTTTTAAACGTGAAAAAAACGAAGTTAAACTGGAAAAAACTAAGAAAACCAAGCGTACAGAAGTTTCGGAAATTGACTTACCTGCAATAGTTCCATTCAAAAAAGCGCAGCAAAACTTTATTACAATGTCACTTGATGAATGTGTTAATTACGCTATTCTTCATAACCCTAATTTAGCTGTTGCAGAACAACATATTAAAGCGGCAAAATCAGGTATTGGTCAACAAAGAGCAAGCTATGCTCCACGTTTGACAGCAAGAGTTAACTATAACCATTTAGCAAACAAGGGCTCTCGTATAGCCATGACTCATACTGATTCAGTTAGTTTTAATACAGGCATTTCTCAGCTAATTTGGGATTTTGGTAAAACTACTGCAAGAATCAATATGGCAAAATATGATACATTATCAGCTCAATATGATTATGACTATGATATTTTGAATGTAGTTTATAACGTTAAAATAAATTATTACAATGTTTTGCGCTCGTTAGCTAATTTAGATATTTATGAACAAAATGTAAGAATTAATACATTAAACTATGAACGCACAAAAGCAATGTTTGATGAAGGTTTGAAGTCAAAAATTGATGTTGTAAACGCAGAAGTTAACCTTGCGGATTCTAAAATACAGTTAGTAAATGGACAAAATACTCTCGCTACAAACGTTTTGGCGTTGAAAAATTCAATGTATTATACTGAGTCGCAAAACTTTATTGTACAAAATACAGAAAGCTTTGGGTTCTTGAAAGCTGATTATAAAAAGAAAATGCAATCTTTAGACGCCGCAGGAGTAAATGTTTCAGGTAAAAATACTCAAAAAAATGAAGATGGATTGATTATGCTATCTTCAGGGATTGAACATAATGATATTATTCAAGACTATGTGTTTAATCCGTTCAAACTCACTCGCCAAGAGGCTGTTGACAATGCGCTTGAAAATCGTCCAGATTTAAAATCAATCAGAATGGTATCTAAAGTTCAAGAAGAATCACTTAAAGCAATCAAGCGTCAATATGCACCTGATTTAACTGCTGATGTGGGTTGGAGCTATACTAAAAACGAAGATACTTATTCAAGCCCGTTCCAAGTTGGTGCAAGTATGGGCTTAGGTTCGCTTAACCCTGTTGGTATTCATTACCAAGTAAAAGAAGGGGAAGCAATGCTTGATATCGCAAATCATAATATCAATATTGCAAAATCTGATATCTATTGGGAAGTCCAAGAAAATTATGTAAATATGCGTCAGCTTGAGCGCAAAATTCCGCTTATGAGTCAAAAAGTGAAAGCTACATTAGAAAACTTCGAGCTAGCAGACGGACGTTATAGCGTAGGTTTAAACAATTATGTTGAGCTTCAAGACGCTTTAGCCAATTATAATAATTCACAACTTAGCTTTGTAGAAGCTGTGTTTGAATATAATGTCGCACGAGAAACACTTAGAAAATCAATGGGAGAAAAATAAATTTGCTTCCTCCCCAATGGGGGAGGATTGAGGAGGGGGATAGCCCTAAATTAAAAAAGGAAACATAAAATGAAAAAACAGTATTTAATAATAATTTTAACAGTCTTAGCTTTAGTAATAGCTTTCTGCTTATTTAACTCAAAACAGGTTAAATATGTGACTAAACCTGTTACTCAAGAAACGATTACGGAATACGTAGAAGCATCTGGTACAATTAAGCCGATAAACACAATTGCTGTCGGTACACAAGTATCAGGCACAGTTGCAAGAATTTATGTTGACTATAACTCTGTTGTAAAAAAAGGTGATATGCTTGCAGAGCTTGATCCAAGCTTGTTTCAATCAAATGTTGATCAATCAACTGCAAAGTTGAATAATGCAAAGGCTAGTCTTTCAAGAGCAACAGCTTCTTTGAATTATAAAAAGAATAATTATCAAAGATACAAAAATCTTTATGCAAAAAACTATGTGTCTAAAGACGAAGTTGAACTTGCTTATTCAAACTACCAACAAGCACTCGCAGAAGTATCTTCAGCTACTGCGGAAGTAAATGCTGCGCAAGCAACTTTAAATAATAATATGACAAATTTAGGCTACTCAAAAATAACTTCACCAGTTGATGGAACAGTTATTTCAAGAGCTGTTGACGTTGGTCAAACAGTTGCTGCTAGCTTTAATACTCCAACACTCTTTGAAGTGGCTAAAGATTTAACTCAAATGCAAATTGAAACAAGCGTTAGCGAAGCTGATATCGGAAAAATTAAAGTCGGACAAGTTGCAAAATACACTTTGGATGGCTATCAAGATAGAACTTTCGAAGGCAAAGTTACTCAAGTTCGTTTAGCTAGTACAACAACAAATAATGTTGTAACTTATACAGTTATCGTGTCTGTCGATAATTCAGAAGGACTCGTTATTCCAGGCATGACAGCGAATGTTTCAATCGTTGTAAACGATGTTAAAAATGCACTTTGCGTGCCTAATCAGGCTTTGAAGTTTAGTCCTGCTGATAATACTCAAAAATACGAAAAACAAGGTGTTTGGATTAAGACTAATACTGGCTTGAAACGTTTTGATGTAGATTTGGGAGCTTTTGATGATAATAAAACTCAAATTATTACTAAAGAGGTAAATGTAGGGGATAAGGTTTGTGTAGGCTCAACAGGTGGAAAAAAATCTAAAAAGCCAACCGGCATGCGACCACCAAGAATTTAGGGGTAAATGTTAAACTGAAAAATTGAAAGTGGAAAGTGGAAAATTATTAAACGTCATTCTCAAGCCGTAGGCTTGGGAATCCAGCTAGTTCTTGTTTTGTAATGTTGTTTTTTTAAAAGCTCAATCCCCGTGCTAAGCACGAGGATGACAACATACAAGGTGCGTCATTTGACGCACCTTGTATGATTTGAATCTTAAACCAATTAAAATTCAACTTCTATATTGTTGTTATCTGCAACTGGGGTTTCTAATATTTCTCTTAAAGTTTCCAATTCTTTTAATGCAGAATCATTATTATTTCTTTGAGATGTGAATAATGCTTTGCCGCCAATACCCAATAATCCACTTAATGCAAATAAGCCAGCAATTTTCGGTGATTTTAAAACAGGTGTCATTGCTAGTCCAATGGCGCTACCTCCCATCATAACATATGAACATATGTCACCAGCTCTAGATAACGGATTCATAATCTTACTCGACTTGTTTATTTTATTAAATAGCGAATCAAATTCTTCTTTATTTAAAATTCCATCACCATTTAAATCTTCTTTTTGAGCAGCTTTTTTTAAATAATCATTTTTAATTTCTGAAATAGTAATAGTCATAATAATTTTTCCTTTCCCTATGTAATAAATTTCCCTTTGTTTTTAAGTTCGAACTCGTGCTATGTATATATAAAGTTTTTTTGTATTTCTAAATTGCCTAATTTTACGAGATTAAATCTCTAAAAGTTCAAAACATAGAGATAAAGCCACATTACAGCTTTACAAAACTTAATATAAAATACATTTAGAGTCATAAATTACCAATTTTATGAAATCAAACGTATAAAGTATTATGTTGTAAAAGGTGGCTATGGGTATAAAAGAAGAATTAGGAAAAAAGATTAAACGCATGAGGATTAATCGTGGACTAACTCAAGAACAGCTTGCAGAAGCGGTTGATGTTTCGCAACGTACTCTTAGCGGAATTGAAATAGGTGAAAATTTTGTTACTGCTGAAACTCTTGATAAAATCATAAAAGCCTTAAATACGACATCAGAAGATTTATTTGCAACAAATCACCTTAAAGATGAACAAGAATTAGTCGAAGAAATTAAAAACAACCTTAAAACAATTTCAAAAAATCCAACAAAATTAGATATTTTATATAATGTAACCAAAAGCTTGGTAAAGGAATAATATATTTACTGTCATTCTCAAGCCGAAGGCTTGGGAATCCAGCTGGTTTATAATATTATAAAATTATGAACAAAAAAGGCTATACATATATATTGTTTAATAAAAAGAATGGAACTTTGTATGTAGGTGTTACATCAAACTTAGTTAAGCGAGTTTATGAACATAAAAATAAATTTGTTAAGGGTTTTACAAATACTTACAATGTCGATAAACTAGGGTATTATGAAGTGTTTAATGACATACAATCTGCAATTATTCGTGAAAAACAATTAAAAAAATATTATAGACGTCAAAAGTTAGATTTAATAGAAATAAATAATCCTGACTGGAATGACTTATATTATGAAATTATAGAATAAGCTGGATCCCCGTGCTACGCACGAGGATGACGCATTCTGGTTTGTGTATTAATTTTGCCTGTCATTCTCAAGCCGAAGGCTTGGGAATCCAGCTGGTTTGTTTTTTAATAATTCGTGTTAAAATGAACTGTAAGAGGAGCTGTTTCGTTGTATTTATGAGGTAACTAATGGCACTTATAGAAGTAAAAAACGCAATAAAAACATATCAAATGGGTGATGAATTGTTCTATGCTATGAACGATATTTCGTTTGAGATAGAACAAGGCGATTTTGTCGCAATTATGGGAGCTTCAGGTTCAGGAAAATCTACTTGTATGAACATGTTAGGTACGTTAGATAAGCCAAATAGTGGTGAATATTACCTTGACGGAGTTGATGTGTTTTCGCTTTCACCTGACGAATTATCTGATATTAGAAACAACAAAATTGGCTTTGTTTTTCAAGGCTTCAATTTGATTTCAAGAACATCTGCTATTGATAATGTTATGATGCCAATGATTTATAAAGGTATTCCCGAAGAAGAACGCTATGAGCGTGCTAGAGAAGCGCTTAAAATCGTTGGGTTAGATAAAAAAGAAAACAATCTTCCGTCACAAATGTCAGGTGGTCAGCAACAACGTGTTGCAATTGCTAGGGCAATTGTAAATGATGCGCCACTTATCCTTGCGGACGAGCCAACAGGGAATTTGGATACAAAAACAAGTATTGATGTAATGGAGTTTTTTGTAAACCTTAATGAAAAACTAGGTAAAACCATTGTGCTTGTAACCCACGAGCCTGATATTGCAGAATATACAAAACGCATTTTACGTTTTAAAGATGGAAAGATAATAGAGGATGTGCGTAGAAAATGATAGACTTCAAGTCAACTTTTAAAATAGCTCTAAACTCATTAAGAGTAAACAAAATGCGCTCAGCTCTAACAAGTTTGGGTATAATCATTGGTGTTGCGGCTGTAATTATTATGCTTGCAATCGGTGCAGGAGCTAATAAACAAGTTCAATCTAATATGGAATCAATGGGTTCAAACCTTTTGACAATACGTTCTGCAACTGCAAAAACTGGTGGTGTTTCTATGGGTATGGGCTCAAAACCAACTCTTAGTGTAAAAGACGCTGATGCTATCAAAAAAACAGCTCGTGGGATTGATGCAGTTGCACCTGTGATGAACTCCTCAAAACAAGTAATGTATGGAAACCAAAACTGGTCAACTTCTGTCTATGGCATTACTTCACCATATCTCTATGTCAAAAACTACGAAATGGACTTGGGAAGAACGATTAATAGAGATGATGATAATAACGCTTCAAAAGTTTGTATCATTGGAAAGACTATTGAGCGAGAGCTTTTTGGTGATGTGAATCCAATTGATAAAACTATCCGTGTAGGGAATGTCCCTTTTAGAGTAATTGGAACTTTGAAAGCTAAAGGTCAAATGGGAGCAATGGATCAGGATGATTTGGTATTCATTCCACTTACAACAGCTCAGAGAAAGGTTTTTGGAACAGACTTTCCTGGTGCGGTTAATCAAATTATTGTAAAAGCTTCTTCTTTAGAAGATACAAATACTGCACAAAGTGATATAAACGATATTTTACGCAGACGTCATAATTTGGGCAAAATGCAAGAAAACGATTTTGAAATCAGAAACAGCGCAGAGTTTCAAGAAAAAATGAAATCTACTGTGCAGACTTTTGCAATTCTGCTTGCTTCTATTGCTTCTGTTTCCTTAATTGTGGGCGGAATTGGGATTATGAATATTATGCTTGTATCAGTTACCGAACGTACGAAAGAAATCGGTATAAGAATGGCAATCGGCGCAAGAGCAATGGATATAAGGATGCAATTTCTGATTGAGGCGTTGGTTTTATCGCTTCTTGGAGGCTTAATTGGTGTGGTTACAGGGATTGCAATCGCTTTATTAGTGGGAGTTTTGTTTAGTACAAATGTTGTAATCACAATTGCTCCAATTCTTTTATCTTTCGGATTTTCTGGTCTTGTCGGGATAGGCTTTGGCTATTATCCTGCTTATAAAGCGTCTCTATTAAATCCGATTGACGCATTAAGGTATGAATAATGTTTGATGATTTAAAAAACAGCTTTGATTTTTATTTAAGAAATAAAATCAGATTTTCTCGCAAAAATTTTGTGGAGAAAAATAAGGATTTGATTGAAAGAAACGAGGCTGAAAATCTTTATACAAAAGCGGTTTTGGAACAAGCTTTTTCTAAACAAAAAGGAAGCTTAAAAATTTTAGATATTGGATGCAAAAATTGGTTTTATGCAAAAGGTGAATACGAATTTTTTTCAAGTTTTTGTGATGATTTTAAACTTGATGGTGTTGAAATCGATGCGTTTAGACTTTATAGCAATTTTTATAATAGGTATGAAGTTGCAAAATATTATACAAACGGGCTTGAAAATACAAACTATATTGCAGGAAATTTGTTGGATTTGAAGGATAAATATGATTATATAATTTGGTTTTTGCCGTTTGTCCTATATGAACCACACAAATATTGGGGACTTCCGAAAAAATATTTTTATCCTGAAAAACTTTTAGAATACGCATATAAATTATTAAACCCAAATGGTGAAATGCTTATTGTAAACCAAGGTGAGAAAGAGTTTGACGTGCAAAAAGAATTATTAAACAAACTCAATATCAAGTATAAAGACTTAGGTGAGATAAAAAACGATTATTTTGAATACCAAAACAAGCGCTACGGTTTGGTTGTAAAAATTAATTAATTATATCAATAAAACTTGAAACTTTTTTAAGATTTGTTTTGGACATGACATTTAATTTAGCACTGATTTCAAGAATTAATGCAGCTTTGCTGATATCTGCTCTGTAAATTGAATCATCAAAAAAATAACTAATTGGAATAGAAAAAGCGCTCGCAATTAATTCCATTGTCTCAGCAGAAGGCCTGTGTTTGCCATCTTCGGCACGTGCGACAGTCCTACGATCGAGGTTGGTGCGTTCTGCAAACTGTTCCTGTGTTAGCTTATTTGCACGTCTTAATAGCAGAATTTTGTCTGCAATATGTCGAGTTGTTTCCTGACATTTAGATTCAATGTTCTTCATAATAATAGATTAACCTTTGGCGGGTTAATTTTCTATGTCATTTATTTGTAAATAATTAAAACGCTGACATGCAACAATATTATTATAAATTCTAGAATAGTTACGCCAATTTAATTATACCTTTTGTAAACTTTTGTAAAAATCTTTCAAAAAACATTAAAGTTTTTCAAAAACTTGCCGTAATACATGATGTACACGAAGGATAAGACCAAAACATATAAATGAAAGGAGCATGTATTATGGTATCAATAAACCAAGGATTGTCTTGGAGAATGTTGCAAATAGGAAATTTGCAAAATACAAAAAATTTGATTGAAGAAGAGAATAAAGAAAGTAAGATTGATTCAAATCCTCAAAAAGATATAGAAATAAAAGATGTTAATTTTGTGAGCCTAAGCGAGATAAGCAAAGAGAATTTGCTAGCAAACAATGGGATAAAAATCAATACCCTAAAACTAGATAATCCCAAAGAAGTAAAATTTGAATTTGATTCATTTGAAAGTTTTTTGGATAGCTTAGGACAACATATGTATGCAACTGGTGATATTTTAGCATATACAGATGTAAATGGAGAAGTTCATACAGGTGAAGTTAAACCAGTTCTAACAGGTTTAAAATCACAAGTAGCAATAATATTTGAAAAAGCTGTATTTATAGACAAGTGATGAAAAGGGTATGAGTATATAAAGTTAATAGAACTGATACGTAAAAGTACAAAAAAATGAAAGGAGCATGTATTATGGTATCAATCGGACAAAATTTATCTTTACAACAATCACAACTTAGTCTTCAGAAAAAGACAACTCAAACTGAGAATTTAACAGAAAACGCAACTGTCGCAAATGGAACCTCAATTAATG
>JAZNBJ010000003.1:0-3839 GCA_045586965.1 Candidatus Gastranaerophilaceae bacterium
ATTTGTAGTCATAAAAATACCTCCTAGTGAGGGTCAGCTAATCGTTACCGCCGAATTTAGCCAATTACTCACATTAAATTATATCATAAAATTGTGAAAAAAGCAACTATCAGCAACATTTTTGTACTGGTTTAGAAGCAAATTTTTGAACTTTTGTCAAATGCAACTATAAAAAACCTCTATGTTTCAATGAGAAACGCTGATTTTGTTATCATATTATAGAGGTGATGTTTATGGTTATTTGTCTATCTGTACGCCTTAAGGAACTTCGCACAAGTAAGAATCTTACACAAGCACAAGTGGCTCAGCACGTAGGGGTTACAAGAGCCGTTATAAGTGCTTATGAAACTGATATACGTCAACCGTCCTATGACATTTTGATTAGGTTAGCTCTCCTATATGGAGTAACTACCGATTATCTACTTTGTATTGAGGGGAAACGGTATGTTGATATATCAGAGCTAACAGACCGAGAAGCTGCCGCCGTATATGAGATGATAAATTTGTTTATGGAAAACAAAAAAGAACTGAAAGGAATACATAAGCTATGAAGCAAAAAATCTTATCCCTTATTATGGCGGTATGCCTTGTAACAACGTGTATGCTCTCTATGGGTATATCAGCGTCAGCGGCAACGATTCCTACGTTAATCGTAATGGAAAGAGAGTGCAAAGTCGGTGATGTGGTTGACCTTGAAGTATATGCAAACGAATCACAAAGCTATGCTTGTTTAGTTTTCTCTCCCGTATTCGACCATTCAATTTTTGAAATTGTCGGTGTAAACTGCAATATAGAGAGTGGAACTTTCCTTTACAACGAGGATACCGAAAACCCTAAATTTATATGGTATAATACCGAGAATTACACAACAAGCATTAGTGAGATTCTTTTCACTATTTCGCTAAGAGTTCTTGAAGACGCACCTATCGGTGAATATGCTGTTACCGTAGATTATGAAGCAAATAACATCTGCGACGAGAACGGTGAACTTGTAGAAGTGGGGGTGAGACAGGGTTCTGTCACTACCTTTCTCAGCATCTGCGGAGACTCCGACGGTGATTTACTTATTACTGGTACTGATGTTGTTATGCTCGCTCGTTATTTGGTGGATTTGGAGACGGAAATCAACCAAGGTGCGGACGTAAACGATGACGGTAGTATTGACGGTAGAGACCTTGTTAAACTGTCAAGATACCTCATTGACCTTGAAGAAATCGAAAACAAATATAATTCAGCTACCAACTGATACATACCTACGGCGGTACGGCGGTAACTTTTCACAAAACATAATTTTTCTATAAACAAATAATCTCATACGCTCAAAGGAGAATGTTGACTATGGCTTACGCCATAGCAACGAAAGGGAGTATTTTGCATAGGCAAAGCCTAGCAAAATGCTCCCACATTTTTTATGTATAATTTACTCTGTATCATAATTAACGTTACCTACTTCTACCATAATTTTCATAGCAAGAGTAAACCCCTCTACAAAAGCATTAACCTCAGTAACCCCTAATAGCTCACGGTTACAATCTTTATACTTTTCAAAGGTTTCTTTTTGCTTATCCGTCAGGGTGGATTCTAATTCTTCCTCATTCCTACTGGATAACCTTTCAAGGTTTCTCAATCTATCAATATTCCTAGCTGTTCTTTCATTAGGTTGAATATTCCCATAATACAAATTTTCAAGAGTAGTCATATCTTATTACCTTTCTTTCAAGAGTCTAATACTAGGGATAATTTTTCGGACGTTGCCGAAAAATCACCCCAACCGTTATACTCTTTCCCTATAAAAAATTGAATAAATTTCAAAAAGTATCTCCGTATATCCGTTACAGTAAAATACTTATATTTTGGGGACGAGCGTAAGCGAAGTCCCCTCAACCTTTTAATACATATACAGTTGACGGAGCGTAGCGGAGTCAACGTATATGTATTAGATTATTCTTAGCGGTAAAAAATCTATAACTTTCAAGATTTTATCGCCGTATCGCCGTTACACCTTATAGGCTGATACTCAGTTATCAAAGCCTATTATCCATACTAGCCTACCGTCTATCAGCCTTAGGAGTGCTTTATAGTTCCACCCCTCAGGAATGCCTGACGGATAGAGAAAACGCAAAACGGTGTCAAATTTCCGCTTTTCTAGGCATATAACCGTAGTCCACCCAATATGCTTAGAGATACACAGCTTATCGTCTATTTCTTTCAACAGACCGTAAACACGTTTACTATCGGGGAACTGAGGGGATAGGCATTGCCGACAGCCTTGCCTTATTGCTTGTTCTCCACTCATAGCAATATATACGGCTACGGTGTAGCCTATATCGGGAGAATCCTTGTTTTTATACTCTTTCACAGCTAAACCTCCCTCAGTTATTAAAGCCTACTTTTGCTTGATTTCTTACAGTTCCTAAGGTGTCGAGAGGGTTATAATCACTATAATCCTTAGACAAATCACTACTGAACATATTAACGTACTCTTTTACCACAGTTAAATCACTATGACCGAGCAGTTTTTGAAGTCTAAAGATGTCCCCACCGTTGAGAATCCAACGTTTAGCGAAAGTATGACGGTAAAGGTGGGCTGAGGTTTTGCTTACCCCTCTAGCCTTGTTATACTTAGCCAACATTTCTTGATAGGAACGGATTTCCCCTTGTCCACCGTAGGAATTACAGAAAACATAATCGTCAAGCTCTCCCTTGCGGTAGGTAAGGTATTCTTTCAGTATTACCGCTAACGATGAAGCCATAGGGACGATTTGAGCCTTGCGGTTCTTCATTTTGTTAAGCTGGATAACGTTGTTGTCAAAATCCAAGTCCCTAATTTGAAGATTTAGGACGGTGGATATACGGTTGCCAGTAGCAAGTAAGTAATTGGAGAATACCCACGTTTTGTACTCGTTGAACTCACAGCGTTTAAGGTTAGGCTTTTTCAACAGCTTTTTCAGTTCTTCATCGGTATAGGTTTCCTTGATTTTCTTATCAGCCTTAGGCAGTTTGATTTTGTATTCGGGGGTAAAGCCGTTATTCATAAGGTAGTAGAAAAATGCTCTTATATCCCTTATGTAGGATTGGACGGTTATATCGTTGCACCCTCTCTTTTGTAGGTAGAGGATAAAGCCGTCAATAACGTCTTGGTCAATCTCAGACGGTTTCAGTTCCTTGCCGTTAAGGTACTTTTGAAATACTGAGAATCTAACCTCGTAGATTTCAAGTGTTTTGTCGGATAGGTTTCTAGCTCTGCATTTTGCCATATAGTCGGCAAAGCATTCTTCCAATGTTACTGTTTCAGCGTCTAAGGGTTGCATTTTGATTTTTGCCATAATAAATTACTTCCTTTCATAAAAAAATTTCACTCGTCGGACTACCTCAAATGAGTTTTGAAATCCTACGAATGAAATCTAAGCCTTTATTATGGAAAAAGAAAAGACCTTGTAAACTGTAATAGCTTACAAGGTCGATGGTGCAGGTAACAGGACTTGAACCTGCATGTCCTTGCGAACAATAGAACCTGAATCTATCGTGTCTGCCAATTCCACCATACCTGCATATAGGTTTACCTTTTTTACTGACGGAGAGGTAACACCTCCGTAGTTATACCTAAAACCCAGTATTTTTCACTCTTAGAATGAATACCTGAATCTTACGTGCCAACCGCACACCGCTTTTCTGCTGAGAATGCCAGTCTTTTCGGGATATTTCGGCAGTTCGGGAACTCGTCAAAAATGGTGTAAAAACCTGAATCTAGCGCGTCTGCCAGTTCCGCCATACCCGCATTATTAAATTTTTGCCGTTAATTTTCACTCGGAGTAGCTCTCCGAGGCGGGGCTATTTCA
>JAZNBJ010000004.1:0-10570 GCA_045586965.1 Candidatus Gastranaerophilaceae bacterium
TCACGTTTTCCGTGAAAATGTAAACAATCTACGGAGTACAATCGAAGCAATGGAGGAAAGAACCACCACGGTGGTGAGAAACACCCCTGCAAACGAAAAAGACCCCTTACGGAGTCTTTTTTTAAAAACTTGGGCAGGGGTGGATTCGAACCACCGTACCCTCTCGGGAACAGATTTACAGTCTGTCGCCTTTAGCCACTCGGCCACCTACCCATATTTAATTTTAAATTTGCCTTTGACGAGATTTGAACTCGTGGCCTCTCCCTTACCAAGGGAGTGCGCTACCCCTGCGCCACAAAGGCAAGATTAACGCTTCTTTTCAGCCGCACCCTCCTGGGAGTGCTACCTCTCACAAAACGATACTCAATCGTTTTGTTCGGCAGAGTCCCTGTACCACAAAGGCATGATCAACATGTTTTAATCGACAGAGTCCTTGTGTCACAAGAGCTTGCTCTAGCCTCGTCTATTCCTTTATCAAAGAAAAAAGCCGGTAATAGGAATCGAACCTACAACCTACGGTTTACAAAACCGTTGCTCTACCGTTGAGCTATACCGGCAACAGAATTTATCTTACCTAAAACAAAACACGTTGTCAACACATTTTATTTTAAAAAATATATTTACCCCAAAGCATAATAAAAAGGCACCCATTAAAAACAAGTGCCACATAGTATAGTTTTATAAAAAGATTGTTGTTACTTTAAATTATTTTTGTTCAAACTTGCTTTAAGTCCTCTTGCAAGGTCATGACGTCCACTTTTTTCATATATAGCAGTCATTGACTCCAAGAACTTCAAATTATCAATATTTGGATTTGATTGATTTACTGGTGCAGCATTTACCGGTGTTGTCATTTTCTTAACTTGTGGTTGAGCTAATGTTGCAACACCTTGTGGCGCAGGTCTGCTTATTGTTTGCATAGGTGCAGTTTCTGTAGCTGGCGACACATAATTTCTCAATCTTGGATTATGAAACTCTACTGGTTCTGTTTCATAAGGATTTCTGTTTTCTTTTTGATATGCATTTAAGCCATAATTAACAGTTGTAAATGGTTTTTCTGTTGCATAAGATTGCGTAATTGGTTGTTGACCTCTGTACAAATTGATTTCTCTTTCGTTCAAAGACTGAGATAAGCCAATTTTCATATCAGGCTCTCTACGTTTGAACAATCTTGTAACTGAGAATATTAACAGACCAATAAGACCAAAACCAATAGTTTTATTTAATGCATTTGATGCAGTATCTTCATCAATAGAATCTTTCAAACCTGCTACAACTGAAGAAGCTTTTAGTTTGTCATATAATGACGAAGTTTTAACATCTTCCATTGGCTCATTATAAATCGGCGCATAGCTTTCGATAGGATTATTTAATTTCAAGCTCTTTGTTGTTGTTTTTGCAATCGGCGCAGCTGCAACTAAGGCATCAAATGTAACTGTTGATGCAGCAGCGTTATCAGCTTGGAAGAAAATACTAATCCCATTACCTTGAGGTTCCACCATAACTGTATCTACATTAGAAACATTATTATAAATAGTGTTTAATGTTTTAGATGCTCGAATATCTTTCATTGTCAAAGTAATTTTATTTGACGCTTGTACAGATTTTTTCACATCAACAGCTTTGTCTGATACCAAAACTATATTATAAGTGTCCTTAACAGGTTCTATTTCAATAGATTGCAACACGTTTTCATCTGCATAAGCAGTTAAAATCGAAAACATCATTGTGCATAACAACAATACTCTTTTCATAAATACTCTCTCCCTTGTCTTATATAGTACAAGTTCGACATGCCTGTGACATCAATCAAGGGATTAAAATTCATATTGACCATATGGTCTATAAAATTATACTCTTTTGGCAATAAACTCTATCAAATCATATACCTTGTAAGCACCAAAAGAATAAAGTCTTAAAGCTGTTTCGCAGCCAAGACAAGAAGTTAGGGCGTATTTTGTATTACTATTTTTTATATTATTCCTTTTAGAAATAAAAATATTTTTCATTATCTTGTATTCATTTATTTTTGATAAACCATTCAATCCACAGCACTTATCAAAATCTTTCATCTCAACATATTCAAGATTTTCTGTATTTTTCAAAAGCCATTCAATATCTTCAAAATTGCTTATATTACAAGGTTTGTGATACGTAGCTTTAACTTGTTTCTTCAAAGCCAATTTTGCATTGTTTTCTCTTAAATATTCATAAATATTTTTAACTTTAATCTCTTTTAGAAAGTCCCTGTCAGGTTCCCCCGCCCATTTAATATAATCTTTCAAAGATTTTTCACAACTTGCACAGGTTGTAACGACTTCTTTTATATCGTATTTTTTAAGAATTTGAATATAGCTTTTTATAGAATTATTGAATTCATTTAAATCTCCTCTAACAAAGTAAGGTATTCCGCAGCAGTGAAAAAGCGGATTTACAACCTCAATTCCAATAGAATTTAAAACTTTCACAACAGCTTTATCACCTTTAAGTTTACTACCACAACCGCCAAAATAAAGCACTTTTTTATCAAATTTTTGCGATTTTGTCGGACGAACAAAGGTTCTAACTATTCTTGGAATTAATCCAATTAAAAAATACTTTTGAAAAAAAGTTATCAATTTTTCTATCGGATGAGCTCTAAAATATTCTGATTTCGCAGATATAATAACATCCACTGCATCAATACCAGAAGGACAAAATTTTGAGCACTTACCACATTTTAGACATAAATCAAGGTAACGATTTATAACTTTCGACATCTTTAACTCGCCATCTAAAACACCCTTAAGCATTACAAATTGACCACGTGAAACTGTGCAATCATTACCTGTAACTTGATAAATTGGACATTCTGCTTGGCATAAACCACATTTTGAACATTTATGTATTGAATCTTTAAAATCTGAAAACTGTTTCATAAAACCATTGTAGCATATAAAAAGAAAGGCGCAGTGGCATAAATGCCACTGCGCCTTTAAAAAAAGCTATTTCAATCTCCAATAATACTCAACTAAATAACTAATCGCGTCAAAAGGGTGTTCTAAAAATTTAGCCTCACGACTTGACTTTATTTGTGTATGAGTTGGAACATCTACGATACTTGTACCTTCTTTAAAAGAAAGATTATAGATATTATAGAGTATCCATTTACATTTTCTTGGATCAACAAATAAATGTCGCTCACCCTTAGAATTTTTTACTCTTGAATTAAAAGCTGATATTCTATTTAATATCGGTGGATTATAATCTCTCAGACGGAATTTAACATCTTGATATCCATATTCAGTCAAAGCGTTTTTTATAATTGCATAATTTGTGTATTCACTTTGTGTACTTCGATTATCACCAGAAGCATCTCCATTTATAATAATCTGTGATTTATGCTTTGGATAACGCCTCAAAAACTCTTGAATACATTGTTGAGTCGTAGTTTTTTCTATAACAATTTCATCAAAGAAATAAACGTCATTTTCATCTTTATGTGCTAATGCCCAACACATTGGATCTACGTTAAAATCACAAGTTAAATGCAAAGGTAGATTAGGATTATATTTAAGCTTTAATTTATTTTCTTCATCAAAGCCTTTAACCACAAGTCCCGATGAATAATCCCCAAATTCGCCCAAAACATTAATTTTATAATATTCCACATCAAAGCTTTCTTTCATTGATTGAATAAAATGAGGGGGTAAATATATATTATTAGTTGTTGGTGCTATTATTAGCCTGTAATTTTCTTTTGAATGCTCAACAAATCTTCTCCAAATCCAGCCTTTATCTGCTTGAGGGTTTGTGTGTCCAAATAATCGATACCTAAAATCTACCCAATTTTTACCTCGATATGTATTTCTCAAACGGCCTAATAACTGCTTAAAAGATGAGTCGCTTATTTGCGATGCCTCCTCTATTTCAGCCCAGTGCAAATTTAGAGACTTAAACTTTTCAGGGTCTTCTAACGCAACAAATAATATTTCAGATCCATTGGAAAAATGTATAATTTTATCTACTTTATTATAAGTATAATCTTTATCTTCCACATATCCCAACATCTCTAAATGCTCTAAATAACTTACCAAGGTTGTTTTTCTTACTAGCTCATATTCTTTTGCTCCAACTAGGCCTTTACACCCTGGAAATTTTTTAGCAAGCAAAATACCAAGAAGAGAACCACACCAAGTTTTCCCACTTCCGTAACCACCTTGATATATTGCAACATCCAAAGAATTTGAATGAGGAATCTCCATAAATTCTTTTTGTTTATCTAACAATTTATATTTGACCATCCGAATCCCTCCAATCACAAAACCTCTGATAAAAATCAACAGAATGCTTCATTACAAAACGTTTAAAAGGATAAACATCGGAAGCTTCTAATAAGGCATTAAAGACTTGAGAAGAAAATTTTCTATCATTATCTATATAATGATGGTTTTCGCATAGAATATCATGAATTAATGCCGCGATTAAAAATTTATTATCAGTATTTGGTCCTATTACTCGCCAAAAAAAACGGGGCACTGAAGCCCCGTCAAAACAATAATATTTCGGTACAATAAATTCATAATATTTATTTTTTTTCTTATCTTTAAGCCCCACTTTCAGCATTCTTTTATTAATAAAAGGATACTTTCGTATAGACTTTTTCTTCTCAGAGCTCTGAGTTGGTAAAATATATCGGACCCCAATTCGAGGAGTTGAATCAAAAAATATTGAAACAAACTTATTGGAGCACCATTTATTCATTAGCTACCTCCAGCAAACAAGTATAATCGTTAGTTTCAAAGAACTTATCTAACTGTTCAGAAGTAAACCCAAGCAAAGCACCTACCGCATTTACGTAAGGATTACCACGATAGAAATGGTTTGCTTTGAGCTCGATTTTTAAAGCTTTGAAATCGATATCACCCCATCCGCCTTCGGCACCTTCCCCATCTAGGGAAGGTTTTTGTGTATTTTCAGCTAAAGCTAAAATATCATCAAAGTCCATTCCTTTTGCTTGGTAAATACCACGTTCAACGTCAGCACCAGTTAAGAATAGCTTTGCAATACGCTCTTTTTCTTTTCGCTCTTGTTCTGCTTCCCAAGCTTCTTTATTGTCGATAATCTCATCACCTTCAAGAATTTCCCAAACTTCCAAAGCGTATAAACCAGTTACACCCTCTTCAATTCTTAAACCTTGATTGTGATTATATTGAACAATAAAATCTAATCTTTGCGCTTCTGTATATGGATTATTTAGTTTATAACTCATTATTTATTCTCCTTTTAAGCTATATAACCGCAAGCATACCAATTGTATGAAGTAGCTCCTGACGTATAAACTTCACAACTTGTTACTTTTCTACCCCGTGTAAAATGTGTAACATTAGTTGTTGTTGTTTCCCCAGCTCTTCTTGAAAAATCAATAAAATAATTAGTATCAACAAACGGCTTCAAAAATACAAGTTGATTAGCACCACCTACACAATTTATATAAGCACCTTGCTCACACCAGCCATCAGAATAAATACGATACCAAGAATTTCCGTTTACATAGGTTTCAGTAATATAAGCTTTACAATCTTGACGGCTAATTTTATCGGCTACCGCTTCCATAACTTCCCCAACATCAAGAAGCTCTAAATTCTGTACAGCGTTAGCTACTTTGAAGTAAAGTTGAGCTGTTGATTGTTCTGCTATGCTTATTGCAGTAGGTGTTGTAAATGTCATAGCATCTTGGTTTACTTTCCAGTATTCTGAATAATCAACACCAACTATCATATCAGCTTCATTTATAACTTTTAAGCCGTATTTTGGAGTTGTTAGCTCATTTACAAGCTCGTTATAACAGAAAGTATAAACCCCACCGCTATTCCCTTGTTGACCAGCTTTTAACCAGCTTACATTGTTAGGAGTGAAATCAAAATACATACCAGTAAATAACGGAGTTGTATCATTTTCAGTAGTTGTCACTTCAACAACATCTGTAACAGAACTTATAGACTCTGTATTGCCTACACAGATGTAAAGCAATTTCTTAACAGCGTTTGGTTGCACCGTATCAGAATTGCCATAAACTTCTGATGAACGAGAAGCGTCAAATGTCATAACTGGGTTACTAGAACCACTTGAGTGTCCATCACTATGATGGCTACCAGTTCCGTTCTGATAAAAAGCACCACTAAGGTTACTAGGTGCGCCACCAGTACCCACTAAACAGAATGAACCAGTAATATTTGGTAAACCTGCTTCTACGCTTTGACCTACTTCTGAAACATCACTAGTTGCTTGGTCAAAATAATTGTTACGTGGTAAGAAAATTCTTTCATTTTCTGTGTCCACACCATAAAACCAAGCTGAACCCATTGTTCCAAAGAAGTTGTCAACTACATCTTTATTAGCTATGTCATAATATTGGTGACCATTTGAAGCTACATACATTGTGATTGTAGAACCGCTTAATGTTACTTGAGTTGCTGTTGCTGCATTACGTTCTTCTAAACACTTATTATAAAAATCAGGATAACCATAACGGCTACCTGCAATAGCTTCTTTATAAACGTAAGTACCTTGTAAAGCTAAGCCTTTGCTTTCTTCATAAGTCAAAATATGGTCTTTGAGGATTGTGTCGAACAAATTAAAAGAAGATGGTATTTCTTTCCAAGATGTATTTTCACCATCTGTATATAAAAATTTTCCTCCGCAATCTACTTGCGAAGGAAGTTCTAAATCTTTTACAACAGTATCGAAGTCATCTTTTTTTACATATGGCACGTCATTATTTAATTCGCTAACATCTTTTGGTATCCTTTGAGCAAGCTCTTGTTCCAATTTTACTTCTAGCTGAGTATCCTGCGCATCCATCTTTCTAATCAGCTCGGCTTTCACGCTATCAATATGTTCTACGGTAACATCAGAATTTTGTTCTGAATAATATTTTGCATTATCTCTATGTTGTTTTGCTTCATCTCTATATTTTTTTGCCAAATCAGCATAATACTGTGCCCTATTATTTGTCGCATCAATAACCTGCTTTGTGTTTATTGATGAAATATGCAAGCCCTGTGTTGGAGAAGGAGATGAAACTTTAATCTCATTTTCTTTACGCACCATTTCCAACACCTATAACCTTTCTCGGATAAACAATAATCCTGTTTATATCACCGTAAGTACTGTCAGAAATAAAAAGAGTATCCTCTCTTGAAGAATTATTTTCACAAGCTTTTATGCCATAAAAATAAACTTCATATGGCTTATTTTTGGGAACTTTTAACAAATCAGTGTATTCAGGTGTCAAAACAAAAGTTACTGTTGTTGAATTATTTACACCAACTTGTAACTCTTGACCAACTAAATTCCTATCAACATCCTGTATAGCAAAATAAACCGTATATGCTTTTTCTGGATCTAGACCTGATACCACCACTTCACCACTATCTCCTTGATACAAAGAGATAGTACCGTCTTCATCTATAATTAAACTCATAAATACCTCTTTTCTAAAAACCTTCAATACTAACTTCATTAGTTGGCACAAAAAATGCATACACTAAATCAACTTCTGATTTAACTTCATCATTTTCCTTAACTGGTATTGCAACTGTTTGAGATGAATTATCATCTGCAGAGCTTCTTAGTTTCAAATCAATAGTTACTCCATTAATTAACAAAGCACCTTTAGATGTGTTTCTAGGAGTTAACAATAAAAAACCATTTGAAGGTACTAAAAAATCAGACATGTCAGAAATAGCTGTATAACCTGACCAATTGGGAACCATAGATGCCATATTTACCAACATTTTGGTTTTGATTTTATACTCATCCAAAGTTGAATTAAAATTTTCTACATAATCAGAAACACTCTCTGCTAAATCATTCAAACGACTATTAATTGTTGCAATATTTGAAAGTATTGAAGAAATGTTTGTTGTAATTGATGTGTTACTCTCTGCAATTTTATCGTCTAAATAAAGAAAATTCTTATTTAAAACTTCAGAACGAGCAACACTTCCATATTCTATATTAATTAAAGCCATTGTTTATCCCCTCTTTTACAATAATTACGTCATAAATTTTATCAATCTTAACCTGCATT
The DNA here is from genome assembly GCA_045586965.1 of Candidatus Gastranaerophilaceae bacterium. Taxonomy (GTDB): domain Bacteria; phylum Cyanobacteriota; class Vampirovibrionia; order Gastranaerophilales; family Gastranaerophilaceae; genus CAG-196. Next base: position 8,075 of record JAZNBJ010000004.1, read on the forward strand.
GTGCTTAGCTGTTCTTTTAGCCCCAAATATTGTTCTTTTGTAGCATAAGAAAGAGATATGTCATTTAAAATCTCTCTATGCTTAACTTCTAACTTTTCTGGAGTTACAAATAAATTGTATTGAAAAAGCAATGCTATTAACAAAATGCAAATTGGCATATATTTAAAAATGTATTTTTCCATAGCTTTCACCAACTTATTACATACTTGCAAACATCATTGCAACCTGAGCTGCAAGTTGCATAATATCAGATGTGCTAGAGCCTCCGTTACTACTATTACTTGTTTTTGTAGAATTACCCTGACTTGCTTGAAGTGATTGTTTTTGTGTATCAGAAAGAACATTGTAACCATTCATATACATAAGCATTAGTGTTTTTAAGGCATCGGATGTTTCTGATTTAGAAGTAGATAGTAATTCGTTTGCATAATTTGCAATAGCATTCGTATTTGACTGTGCTAAAGATGAATACATATCTCCTGCTTGTGAAGATCTAATCATGTTTCTTTGAGAAAGAGGATTAATTATTCCATTTTCTACATTTTTTGCAGTTTGTGCATTTAAACTATCAACAAACGTATTCATCTTTGATTGATTTACTTCAGTGTTTAACGAAGGATTAAGATATGAGTCCAAAAGTGAATTAATATTTGAATTAACAAAATTATTTATTGAATCGTATGCAGTACCTTTATTAAAAGCTGTTGTTGTTCCTTTATTAGTCGTTTGGCTACTTACATAAGGATTTATAGTAGTTGTATTACCATATACTGTCTTATTTGTCGTTTTTGAAGACTTTTTTCCCATAATTTTCCTTTCTGAGCAATAGCTCGATTATAATTTTGTTTTAATTTTTCCAAATTCTATATTACTAATAGAAAAGTTTTGCCCCTTTTCAACAGTATAGAAACTAACTTCCAAGGTTTTGAAATAAGCAGATGGCAAACGTTTTATTGAATTTATTTTTTCATGTGGATAAAAATTAATATCCCAATTCCCTACATCAAAATACAAAACATTTTTCAATGTTTTTGAAACTATACGACGAATTTTAGTTGTCAAATTGTTATAATCTTTTGTATATTCAACATAAAAATCATTTCCATAATTCATATCCATCGTTATTTTAGGCGGATAAGATAAGATTTTTAGAGAATTTTCTACACCCAAATTAAGTGGTGCACATTTATAAAAAGCTTCAATAAACTCGCCGTCAAAATCAAATGATGAATATTCTTCGTAAATCTTTTTTCCAGCAGAATAAAGCTTATTGTCAATAATTTTTATAGAGGTTATTTTTTGTGACTTACGTTTTACCCAAGCTTTTCGTATATAGTCATAAATCATAATAATCGAATACTTATCATCAAAAGTGGGTAATAATAGCCAAATTTCATTACGTTGTGAAGTCACAACTGATAACATTTTTACTTTATCAACCGCCGTTGGTAAAACTGAAAATAGCTCATCTTGAATTTGCAATGCAATATTATCTCCCAACGTTTTATCACCATTTACAACCTGAGCAAAAGAGAAAACACCTTTCTTGGAATTGTCATAAAAATAAAGCTCAGTACCGTGAAAACATAGAGAATTCTCATTAACACAACCGCCAGGCGAATCAAAACTTTTATAAAAATTTTGAGTATCTTCATCTAAAGAAATCATACACGATGAATTTGAATGAAAAACTGCCAACGCTCCCAGATACGGATATATTGCAGTAATATTTTTAACAAATTCTATATATCCGGCAGAAGTAAGTATTTCTGCATCGGAAGTTGAAAAATCTCGGATATTTTCTTGAGCCGAATACCATAAAATTTGGTTATTAAAAACCCATAATCGACCTGCAAATACGACTAGTCCTAAGCCTTTGACGTTTCTTCCATCTTTATCAACTAGCTCCAACTTCTCAATTTCATCTAAAATTCCATCTTCATTATAATTATCAACCTTAATTAAATATATTTCTTCAGAATTAGAAAAAACCCACAAATCAGTCCAACCTTGCGCAACATCTGTTGCAGACGACTTTCCTGTTTTTGACAATCCTGTAATTTTTTCAATTAAACTACCAGTTTCTGGCTCAAATAAATAAACTTTACCTTCTTGCGAATTTTCAGTATGCACAAAAAAGTAAGCTATAGATTTTTGAATACTTTCAAAAATATTCACAACAACTTCATCATCTGGCAACAAATCACAAATAGAAACATTGCCATTAGCAGTTCTTATCCCGACTCCTGAATTCGTTTCAGTTGAATATAATTCAACATTTTGCATATCAGATGCAGTGATTATAGACGAACCAAAAATAGCAGAATTTCTATTTATACCAGAGAAGTTATTGCAAATTAAAGAAGTTATTTGCATAAACTTATCCTTTCTTTTATTAATTAATATTTAGATTTTTACTTTTTTTTAAATTAAACTTTACAAAACTTCACAAAACTCATCAAAAAAGCCAATTTTTGTTTTGATATTTACTTTATA
>JAZNBJ010000005.1:0-18309 GCA_045586965.1 Candidatus Gastranaerophilaceae bacterium
CATTTGAATACTCATTACAATTAATCATTAAAAGAGTTAATAAAATTATAATTATAATGAGACAAATATACTTCAAAACATGTTTCATATAAAATTTTTAGCACAAATACTAAAATTTTTACACTACACTTGAAAAAACATTTTTATACTTCATATTAATTAAACTTAAAAAATAGCTTAAAAGGGTTGAAATTTTTACTAAAATAGTTTATATTATTAGTGTATAGTCCTAGACGATGTACCACTTTTGTGGAGTTGCTAGGGCTTTTGCTTTATTATATCTTCAAATCTAAAGGTATTTTCAAACATTACTGCATAGTCTTTTGATAGTGAGTATAATACCTTTTTAGTTTGTTCATAGCAGTTTTCTATACCATTTTTATTATTGATAATAATTTCGTGGTGGAATATTCTATTTCTTAATCTTAAAATTTCTTTCAATATAGGAAATATTACTTTTGTTTTGTCCCATGTTGGACTTGTAAAATATTTGTCAAAATCAGGGAAAACACTATCAAAGAAACCTTGTTTATCCCATAAACTGTTTTTATAAGATTTTTTGCAAAGATTCACCCAAAAACCAAAAGTTAATTCTGCGATTAAAGAGCCTGTTGATAGCTTATGTTTCTTGTTTTGCAGTTTTTTGTAAGCTTCTAATAAAATGTTATGTTCATTCTCTGATAGAATATTTTTATTGCTAATTTCGTCTAATAACCAATTATCACCTTTTAATTTTGCAACTGCATTGTATAACCTATTTCTTAAAGAAATTTCTAATGCTGCAATAATAGGGTAAAAACTTTCTGAAATCTGAACATTAAAAATATAACGGCTTAATATTAAATCCGTACTGTCGCTGTCTAAATATCTATAAGAAGATAGTCTATCAATACTAATATTTTCAGTAATATTCGCTATATTTTTGCCTAAAAAATTCATACCTTAATTATAACATAGATACACTATAAGAAGAAATAAGAGGTAACTTTATAACTCGATGCCCTAAAACATTTCATCATTCGCCTGAGAATGCTCTCATTCTAAAATTTTTGGGCGTTTTTTTTAAGCCGAGAAAAATCTTACAACCGAAAACTTATATCCACCACCATGAAACCACAAAACACAACGAGAGGGACTATATGGGGTTATTTTTCTAAGCCCAATTTCTTAAATAATATATTGTTTCGCTTTTTACAATCTTGTAAGACTTTATTGAAACTAATAATTTCAATATAAGCATTGTAGTTATTAGAAAATAAGAAATAACCACTACCATCAGACATTTCAATAAAATTAGCTTTTCTTGCAAAACTTTCTATCTTCTTAGTAATATCGCATATAATATAACAGTAAAACTTTGCATTATTTGTAACACTTACAGGTCTACCAGTATTTTTTCTGATTTTACCTTCTTTTATTTCGTCAATATAATTATAAATTTGACTTATAGGATTATCTTTATCATTGTAATCATCACGTTCAGGACGTTTAAATTCTACGATAGTAACAGTATCTAAATCTGTATTATCATTATTTGAAAAGATTTTTTTACTGTCAAACAATAAATCAGCTCTATCATTACTTGTAGATTCAATATTATTTAATAAAGAGAATGCTTTGTCAGATGATACAAAATCTGAAAACGCAAGTCTATCATCAATTATCCATAGATTATGTTTTTCGTATGTAATTTCATTTGATGTTGCACCCATAGGATATATCAAATTATGGATAAATTCTTCTTTATAAGGTTTATTGTTCTCTTTATTCCACCCAAGATATTTTTCATAATATTCTAAAATTACTTTTCTATGTGCTACATACTCTGCCAAGTCTGCACGTCCAACATCATCAATTTCTTTTACAAATTTTTTCAATTTTTCTTCATATTCATTATTATCTTCAATGAGGTTTAAATCAGTTTCTTTTACAAAATCTTCAAAGTTTTTATTTACTTCATCTCTTTTTATAATATGTTTTATTTTAATTTTTTTCTTAATATCTTCTTTTTCTGCATATAAAGAAATATCATCGAAAAAGTCTTCGTTTTCTGCTAATAAATAATTATATTGAGCCATTTCTTCGTTGATAACTTTTGCTATTCTTTCCATTTTGTTTTTTTGTACGATATCTAAATATGGTGCAATATAAGAAATTAAACTGCTAGATATACCATTTTTTATATCGCTTAAAGAAATATAATCTGGTAAATCTATTGCCATTTCTTTATGTGTAAATGAAAAACCTTCCCTGTCGGGGTCTGTATTATCATCTAAATATTGACTAGAAATATAAGCTATGTAATAAAACTTGCTAGCATTATCAGTATCTTGTATTTTTTCTTCTAAATTACTAAGTTTGGTTATATTTTTTACTGTATCAGATAAGACCATTCTATTATTGCCACTAAAACAATACAAAAATTTCTCTATCCGCCGTTCCTACAACCACACCTACAATAATTGTAGGTATAATTTATTTTTAAATAAAAAATCATGGTACTTGATTTTTTATATTCAGCAAGCATAATAGAGTTGTTGAGGTTAATCCCTTGACACCACAAAAATATAACGCGGGATGGAGCAGTCTGGTAGCTCGTCGGGCTCATAACCCGAAGGTCGTTGGTTCAAATCCAGCTCCCGCAACCATTTAGTCAAAGAGGGTTAGAAAACAAAACCCTCTTTTGTTTTTTTTAATAAACACAAGGAGAATGTGCTATGCAAGTAGAACGTTGTACGTATTTTGTTCCAATAAATCAAATTAAAACAAATGGCGAAAAATTATCTTCAAAAGACTTAATTAGCTTAGGCTATTTGGCTGGTCGTTGTGGAGTTAATCTTAATGGAAACCCACAAGAAGTTAATAAACCAAGTTTTGAAAATGAAGGTGTTAGGTTAGATATTAATTCTTGCACTTGTGATTTATTTGAAGATAATTTAAACAAATCTGGCATTAAATTTGATGTTTTGGCTTAAATCCAGTTTGGATGATAATAAATTGTTATAGTTTTGTTGGTTTTTAATTTTGCATGTCCGCCTTTAATAAAGTTTGTCAAAGAACCGCTTGGAGGCAGAATTGTGAGTAGCCATTTGAGAGGAAAAACTATCAAGCTTCTATCTTGGCCAAAAACTTCGTAAGTATCTGATAGTTGTTCTGGTTCAATTCCGTTTATTTTAAAATCTTCAAAAATTATACTCGCTGGAATTCCATTCATTCCAGATGTGATAATCAATTTAACTTTTGCAGGAACAATTTGTCCTCGTTTTATAATGATTTTATTTTTGTACGTAGCGTGTCTTAATGCCCTAAATTCAACAACTTGTCCCTCGTATAATTCAGCTTCTGAATTTATATCTTTGGCAACACAAAGTTTGATTGGTACAACATCAGTATTTGTATAATCATATTTTGTATGAGTATAAGCTGGCATGGCATTTTCTAATGTCTCATTTGCAAATTCATCTTGGATTAGTTCTGCCGAGGCCATTGGTATAAATATTAAAAACGATATTGCTATTAAAAACTTATTTATAGTCAACATTCTTTTTCCAGTCTTTGTTTATAATTTTTTCTTGTAAAAGTTTTCTGTTTTCTTGTGAAGTTAACAAAAAGTTTTGATAATGTTCATTTTCAATATATGTATTTTTTGCCAAAAACATTGGATAATTTATATAAATATGTTCATAAATGAGTGCTAATCTTTTTGAAGTTAAATTATTGCTAGAAAATTTATCTTGTCTTTTTTGTGGGCAAGATTTGTTTATAAAAGTGATTAATCCTAATGGATTGTAGCCAGCTTTTACCATATAATCTATTGCAAATTTATCAAATACTAATTCATATTTTTTGGGCGCAGCCTTAATTTTTATTGAGCTTAGCCAACCTCCTGCAATTCCATCGTATGAGCGAAGTGCAACAGGGATTTCTCTTGCTATATAAGCAGCAAGTTCGTCTTCTGTCTCTACAAATTTGTAGTAATCTTTGTATAAAACAACTTGTCTTTTGGTTAAAGATTTTGTGTTTTTTAATACTTCGAGTTTTGAATTTTTATCGTATACAAATATTATACGTTTTTCAATCTTGTTAGCATTTAAAATTTTTGTGCCAATAGTATTTATTTTTGTGTTTATAGAATTTTCTTCTTTTATTTCTGTTTCATCAAATGCAAAAGCTGACGAAACAAGAAACGCAGACATTATTATTAATAAAATCTTTTTCATACTCTACCAAATCTCCACTACATAAGTTAATTATAATATCAAAATATAATTACATAAAATTTGTTTAAAAAATAAAATTAAATCCTTTTAAAAGCATGGTCAAATATTATTTCCATAAGAGTTTTTGGTTCAGTAATTGTTTCTTCAGGATCAAGCGAAAATTTATTATCACGAGTATTTTCTTCTAATTTTTCTGTTATATAAACAGCTCTATCAACAGATGATAAATTTACATATTTATCGTATGCATTATCAGCTTCTTCAAATGTGTCGTAATACAATGGAAAACGATGATCAATACCTTTAGCGCAATCATCAGCATGTCCATCATAAGTAGAATTAATAATTAAAGTATTTTTCTTTTTATCTATTCTCCACAAATTAAATTTATCAAGGAACGCATCTTTGTTAAATCTTGAAGCTATACGCAAACCAGCGCCAGTGACCTCTAAATCCCAAAATTTTGAGTCTTTAAGCTTTTCAGAAGCAGTTTTAAGCATTTCTTTATCTTTCAAAGTCAAATAAGTTGATGTATATATTTTTGAATTTGAAGTATAAATAACTGCTTTAAAATTTGTATTATTGATATTGTTGATTTTCATAAATTAATAGTAGCACTTATATTTCATTTGTTTTGTAAAATTTTGTAAAAATTTCCTGAAGTAGAAGTCATTTTCCATATTCTAAAAAACTTAATATAAATATAGGGGAATAATATTTTGCTTTGAGGATTAATTTATGGGAATTAATGCAATTAAAAATCAAGAAATGTCAGCGTACAAAAGCGATTGCTATGTTGGCATGACTGCAGAAGAAGCAAAAGAATCTGGACGATCTGTATTCCGAGATTTTAAAAAAATTAATACTGATAGTGATGATGTAATTTCTTTTGATGAAATAATTGCACAAAGAGATAAAAAATCTAATAAAAAAAGGAATTGGGGTAATGTATCTATGGCCTTAGGTGCTTATTATAGTATAAATGGTATAATTCTTGAAAAAGTAAATCCAAAGGCACTGGACAGTGCATTAGAAATGTTATCTAAAGGCTCAAAAGAAGTTATTACTCCAACACAGGTTAAAGGTCGAAACTTAGCTTGGGTACTACTTTTTGCTGGTATTGGAATTATAAAATATCTTAAATCAAAGAAAATTGATAAAGAAACTCAAGAATACGCAAATTCTTATTATAAACAGATTGCAACTTAACTAATGTAAGATAGTTAGCGTGCTACCAAGAAAAGATTTCTTTTCTTGGTAGTTTGTTTATATGCAAATTGTTTTATTAAGTTTTGTAAAGTAGAAAAGAATTGTTAAGCACTTTCTTAACAATTCATTCTTTTTTGCATGAAAAATTATAGGTTAAGTAAATAATTGTTAAGCAATGTAACAAACGACTAAAACCCCCTAAAGATAGGCAAAAAAATGCCGATAACACATACATCAGGATATTAAAGACGGAGTATGTGATATGAAAAATGTGTTAGTTGCCATGTTTGTGTTTGTGTTTTTTACAATGACTCAAGCTTTTGCTTACAATTACAAGACTTTTACATCTGATGCTAAAATTGTTGCTTCTTTGCAATTATTAGAACAATCTGGTGAACACGATGTTTTTGCAAACTTGAGAAAAAATGCAGTAAAAATTAAATTCCATCATCTTTCTTACGGTAATGTTTATGCCGCTAATGCTTATGATGAATTTGGTAGAAGAGTTATTTTAATTAATTCAATTTATAAAAATGCACCTATTGAACAAATCGCTTGTTTAATTGCTCACGAAAGCTGTCATACAGCAAGAGTTGCAACTTTGGAAGAAGAAACAACTGCAACTTCTAAAGAAGCAAGCTGCTGGTGCAAACTTAAGAAAAATGGTGTTACTTATCCAGAGACAAAATTGACAAAAAGATTAAATAAGATTGCAAATCTTCATATAGCTTCTGCTGACGGAAATAATTATATCGGCGATAAAATCGCAAGCAGCAGCTTTTATAGAGCACAGTTCGGATTGAACTAAAAATAATTATGAAGGTCGGAAAGTATCCGACTCCCCCCAAAACTTTTCTTTCATTCACATACTAATTCCCGAAGTATTTTCGGGATTTTTTTTGCTAGCAAATTTATTTTTTACAGGTTTTTTTAAGAAAAAAAGGTAAAAATGAATATTCTAGGCATAAACAATTATCAAAATAATACTAATTTTAAAGCTAGCTGGAAAACTCTTAAAACTGTTAGAGGAGTTGATTGTGCTTGTTGCGGTGGGAAAATGATTGACGGGCTTGATGCTAAAAAAGCTTATGCTGCTACAGCAAAACCTTTATTAAAAATGATAGAAAAAGGTTATATGACAAAATGGTTTGATAATTTACCTATTTGGAATTTTTTAACCCAGCAGGCTCAAAAATTTCCTGATTTAAGCTTGGATAAAATCTTATTAAACGCAGAATCTGCTGAAGAACTACATAAAATAGTAATGCATTATGTAAACCCTAATGAAGAAGAAGTTACAAAAGCGGTTAATAAAAAATGCCTTGATGAGCAAGAGGAAATTCTCATGGCATCAAGAAGTGAAATGAGCTCTGGCAAAGCTATCATCAACAGATTCAAATCTTTTAGAGATTTTCTAAAAGAGGATAGAAAAGAAATTTTTGATTTATTAGAATATTATACAGATTTATATCCAAGAGAAACTTTGACTCAAATTATAAACAAAGAAGAAGTTTTAAATTTTCATAAAGGTTTATATCATAGACAAAAAACTAAAACTGAAAAACTAAGAAACCTACATTTCAATAGAATTGATAAAATGATTGCTAAAAATAATCCAGAAGTTGTTGACCACTTTAAAGAAGTGAGAAAAAAGGGTATGGATATTTTGCTTAGAGAAGCTGATTATGATGCAAATTTTTATGAACTCAAGAAACTTTATAAAGATGAATTAGAAGCTAATAACTTGCAAAAAATTGTTCATAAAGTTATGGATGAGATAAAGGAAATGCCTCTAAAAAATCGTACCGCAGACGGGTTCTTTGGCTATGCTGTTTATAAAAAGATGAACGACGGTCATGTGATTAATTATTTACTCAAACCTTCTAACAAAACATTTGATCATTACCTTGCGTATTCTAAGGGTGGTAAAAATGAAGCTAAAAATGGAATTTTATTGTGTCATAAATGTAATCAAATGAAATCTTCTATGGATGGTGATGCTTTTGCTCAATATCACCCAATGATGTCATATTATGCTCAAAAACAAGTTGATCAAATTTCAAAATTAATACTTACAGGCAAGCTTGATTCGTATTTTGCAACTTATCCACTTGAGATTGCATCTACTTACGAAGAAGTTTCTAATGGCAAAATCAAAATTGATTCAAGTGATTATTGCAAAAAAAGCGAAAGAAAGCTTAAAAAAGAACAAAAAATTCGTGATGAAAAAGAACAACAAGGCCAAAAAGAATTAAAAGAAATTAAAAGAAAACAACAAGAATTAGCTAAACAAATAAGAAAACTAAATAAACAATATGTAGAAAAAAGAACAGAGCTAAGTGATATAAGATATGAAAACAAAAAGAGCGACAAATTGTTAGATGAAATGCAGCAATATTTGGAAAATAAAAACAAGTAATTCACCCTTACCAAAGTTCAAAATATTCAGATTTGTTTAAGGTTCTTTCATTACGCCAATATGTATTTAAGAATTTTGCTTTTCTTATAATGTCGTACCATTGCTCATAATTTTGCATAAATTCATCTTTATTTTTGTTGATGTAATGAATACTTATAATCCCACCGTGAGCTCTCGTTACACGATAAAATTCGCATTGGCTATGGATGTTTTTATAATCCTTTGTGCATCTGCCAGCTAAAGAGTCAACATCTCTTACTCGTAAATATCTATAAGGCGCTGTTGGGTTTGTTTTCATCATCATAGCTAAATTATTTGCCATAAAAGTAGAAACAGGGAAACCTGATTCTTCATATGCGTGAACAACAATTGTTCTATTCCAATTTCTTTGGGTTTCTCCTTTAGGTACATACTGCAAAATTGATTCTAAGCCCACCTTTTTATAATAAGCTTTTTCCCAAACTTCACCAGGAGGGAATTTAATAATTACAGTTTCATAAGCAAAAACTGCCAAAGCTGAGAACAAAAAGACTAAACTAAATAAAAGGGCTCTTTTCATCTGCTAACAAACCCCTTTCGCCAACTTGTGTAAGCTCACGTAAAAACTTTACTGCAAAAATTTCGCTTTCAAAATGACCGATATCAAAAACGACTTTGTTTGTTTCTACTGCAGTATGGTATTTTAAATCACCTGTAACAAAAGCATCACAAGGCGTTTCTTCAATAAATTCGCTACCAGATCCAGCACAGAATCCGATTGTTTTAATTGTTTTTAAGTTATTATTATTGACTAATCTTAGATGTGGTGAGATTGGTAATAGCTTGAGTTTTAGATACTCAACGCTCATCTCGTTTTCTAATTCAACAATTCTGACAAATTCATTGTGTGCTTCACCTTTGAGCTGAAGCTCTTTTAGAATTAAATCAGTTGTTCCGCCAAAAGCTTTGTCTAAGTTTGTATGAGCACAATACATATTAATTTTGCTGTAATTATAAGGAACATAGAAAAGTGGATGATGAGACACAATCATATCACAGCCTTGTGCAATAGCTTGATTGTATACTTGTTCAGTAATAGTTAGAGCAAACATTATTTTGCTAACATCTTTGTTTGGTAAATTGACAATCCAACCGCTTGCATCCCAAGGTTCTTGCATTATTGGAGGTGCAAAATCTTCTATTCTTTTTACGATCTCAAACTTATCCAAAAATTCTCTCCAAAATCTTTTTTGCAATATTTGATTTGGTATCTCTATCAATATGACTTATATTTAAATTTTTATCAAGTATGTAAACTTCGTTCATGTTAGAAGAAAATCCGATATCTTTTCTTGAAATATCATTAGCAATTAAATAATCGCAACCTTTTTTTTGAATTTTTATTTTTGCATTTTCTAACAAGTTTTCACTTTCTGCACAAAAACCTACGATTTTGGCTTTACAATTTATTGCAGAAATTTCTTTTAAAATATCAGGATTTTTAGTTAATTCTAAGGTTAAATTATCCTCAATGCCTTTTTTTATTTTTTGTTCAGAATAATCCTTTATTCTATAATCAGCAACTGCTGCTGCCATAATTACGCAATCTTGTTCTTGAAGGTTAGCTTTTACAGCTTTTTCCATTTCTTGAGCAGATTCTGAAACAATATTTTTATAGGGTTTGTTTACTGCAAAAGTAGATACTAAAGTAACTTCTGCACCCATTTCCTTAGCACAATCGGCAAGTGCAATCCCCATTTTCCCAGAAGAACAATTAGAAATATATCTTACAGGGTCTATTTTTTCTTTTGTTCCGCCAGCTGTAATAAGAACTTTTTTACCTTTTAAAATTTGTTTTTGAGCTAAAATTTCAGATGTTTTTTCAAATATATCCTCAACTTCAACCATTCTGCCTTTACCGTCTGTACCACAAGCAAGAAAACCTGTTTCAGGGTTCAAAATATGATATCCGTTTTCTGAAAGTTTTTTTAAATTTTCTTGTACAAAAGGGTTTTCCCACATACCAGTATTCATTGCAGGAGCAAGCAAAATCGGTTTTTTGAAAGCGCAAGCAATAGATGTTAGCAAATTATCACAAATTCCATTAGCAATTTTAGAAATTGTATTAGCCGTAGCTGGCGCAATTACCATAATATCGGCTTCATCAGCTAAAGAAATATGGCCAGGTTTAAACTCTTCAATCTCAAAATTCTCAACATAAACTTCGTTATTTGATAAAGTTTGTAGAGTCAATTTGGTAACAAAATTCAAAGCAGAAGGTGTTACGACAACTTTTACATTTGCTCTTGCTTTTTTGTATAAACGAATGAGCGAGCAAATTTTATATGCCGCAATTCCGCCTGTTATACCGATTATGATAGTTTTGTTTTCTAACATAAAATCATTATATCACAGACTAATTATTTGAACTTGCTTCTTCTTTATAACTAATTCTTTTCAAAACAAATACAAGCGGAATTAATAAAAGAATTAGTATTGCATAAATTCTATATGCATTCATAAATGCGCATAATGTAGATTGCTGAATAAGTTGACCATATAATTTGCCTTGTGCCATGCCGATTGCAGTCGCTGTATCAATTCCCATGCTAGTAAACTTAGCTGACATATTAGTGACAGCACCTGTAAAAGGTGCACTTAGCATAGTCATTCTGTCTACTAAGTATGATTGATAAATTTGCGAATAGCTTGATACTAAGAAGCCAACAGAAGATGTACCAACTGCGCAACCTACGTTTTTAATAAGGTTTTGAATACTTGCAGCGTTTGTCATTTCTTCTTTATTAACCATGCCAAACAGCAATGTTGTACAAGGAATAATTACGCAAGTTAGTCCAAAACCAACAATAATATTCGGAATTGTTACATTACTAAATGCTATATTTAGATTTAGACCAGAAAACATTACACAACCGATTGAAAACATAACTAACCCAATTACTGTTTGAGTCCTTAAACCTAAAGTTTTAAGAGTTACAGCTGTAAACACAACTGCTAAAACTGAACCTACTCCCATTGGTCCTGCAGCAAGTCCGCTTAGGTATGAATCATAACCCATAAGGTTCTGCAAGAATTGCGGTAGAATTGCGATTGTACCGTATGCAACACCAAAAAGTATGGTCAAAATAATTGTACCAAAAGTGAAGTTCCAGTTCTTAAATATTTTTAAATCCAGAAGTGGATTCTTTGCTTTTAATTCCCACCAAACAAGTGCAATAAATGCAAACAAACTTGTGATGCCTAGTTTTGTAATATAAGGTGAGTCAAACCAGCCATTTTTCTGACCGTTATCTACCATAACTTGGAATGTTGCAATCCAAAGTATCAAGAATAACATGCCTACGATATCAAATTTTGATGCAATAGCATTTTTGATATAGGGTGGATCCTCAATAAACATTGCAACCATTATGAAAGCTGCAATACAGAATGGTAAGCTTATAAAAAATACATAATTCCAAGATAAATTTGTTGTTAACCAACCTCCAACAATCGGGCCGATAATTGGCGCAATTGTAATCCCTGATGAAAAGATTGCCATTGCTTTTGCTTGTTCATGTTTTGGGTAACTCTCTAAAAGAATTGCTTGAGAAAGCGGAATTAGACAACCGCCACCTAAGCCTTGAAAAATCCTTCCTGCAATCATAACTTCAAAATTTGGAGCAAAACCGCAAACTGTAGCAGAAACACCAAATAATGCTATACAAAACAAGAAAAATCTCTTACGACCAAACTTTGATGAACACCAATCTGTTGCAGGCAAAAGTACACTACAAGCAATCAAAAAGATTGTTACAATCCATAAGCTTTCATCATTTGATATTGAAAAGCTACCCGCCATATATTTTAAAGCTACGTTAGCGATTGATGTGTTCAAAACTTCAACGAATGTCGCAAGCATAACAGCTATTGTAATCAAAGTCAGACTTGCTTTTGGTTTCCATTCCATTTCTATATTTTCGGCTGCCATTTATCTCTCCCAACAAAAAGTAACACATTATTCTATCGGGAAAAATTTAAAAATTCAAGAAATTTTATAAAATTAGGCAATTTTTAAAAAGAAAAATACTTTATATAAATATACGGGAATTATTTTAAGGGAAAATATTTTGAAAGCACAATTATTTACTAAAATAACAAAGGCAGCAATAAGCGAATTAAGTGAAAATATTAAAGCTCCAAAAGGAGCAGCGCTATATAGTTTTGCATCTGGCACAGGGCAAAAAGGTAATTTTGAAATTTATACCTTTTTCGATAAAGCAGGAAAAATTATAAAACGTAATAGCAATTATATAAACGGTGAAGATACAACTAAAATTGTTACACAATATAGTGATACTGCTACAAGATCCGCAAAATTTGTAAACGGTAGAGCCGAAAGCGTTACCAAGAAAAAACATATGTTTGACGATAAAGAACGTTACTTGTTCTCTGAATCTACCACTACAAGAGGTTCTGCTGAAGATGTCCAAAAACTAAGTTTTCTTGAAAAAGGTAAAGCTCCACAATCTATGGAAGTAAGGACTTCTTGGGATGGAAATGCTCCTCAAATATCATACACAAATACAAGTCCTATTTTTGATAGCGAAGATGCAACAGAATATTTGCCAGCGATAGTAGATAGTACTGCTTTGCGAAGATATGAGCATATTTATAAGCATCAAATAAAGCAACAAGATTTGGGTGATGTTTTTGATTCTTTTAGACTTATAACATCAGATGGTGTCTCTAAACTTTCTGACGATTTAGCAGAGCTTAATAAAGGTATTGGAGTTGCGGGTCTTTTTGAAGAAACAACAGGTGATATTTTCTATGTTGTTGGTCAAAAAAACTCTGTTGCTGACGAGGTAGAAACTATTGCTCACGAAGTTCAACACGCAAGAGATTTTTCTGATATTGCAAGATTAAAAGACACAGTGCGTTATGATTATAATAAAGCTTATTATGATAAAGCAAGAGCTAAAGGTATCATAATGAAATCAAAGCAACCAAAGGATTATAAACGATTAAGTAAATTAAGGGATTCATTAATAAACGATGAAATTTATAAAAAAGAATGCTTAAACGGCAAACATGATGATTTGCCAATAGAAGTTCCTGCTATGATGAAAGGATATGAGGAATCTGAAACTTGTTCAGGAATTTGGCGAAAAATAATGGTGCATTTTGGCTTTAGGGGTGAATAAGATTAAAAAAGGTGATAAGTTTATAAGTTGAGTAGTGGAATTGTGTAACATTTGCTGCATCAATTTAAAAGGGTGCGTTGTAACACACCCTACTTTATTATGCTTTTTTATAATTGTCTTTTACGTATTCTTTAATTAAAGTTGTACCTAAATTACCAGCAGTACGATTTTGTTGTTCTGCTAATTCTTTAAATTTTTCGTAAACATCATTATCAACCAATAATACAAATCTCTTTTTGTCACTTGTAGCCATAAACACCTCTTTGTAATTTAATTGTAATTTTATTACAATTTACTTGACATAACAATTGCAATAAAGTTACAATTATATTGTAATTTTATTGCAATGCTATTGGGGTGAATTATGCGTGAAAAATATGAAAATTTATTAAATGAAATAGAAGAAATATCTATAGAAAGTTATGAATTGGCAGAAGTTTTACATGGTTATTGTGAATATTATGAAGGCGAAAAAGTTTCATCATCTTTGTTAGGTGATTTTTTTAAAAAGATTAAAAATAAACAGAGAAAAATAATAACTCTTATTGATGAAAAAACAACAGAAATTGGTCATGATATATATTTAAAACAACAGTAAGGTGTAACATTTGTTGCATCAATTTAAAAGGGTGCGTTGTAACGCACCCTACTATTAAGAAATATAGAATTTGTAAGTTGGGCATACTTGTCCAACTTATAATTATATTTACCCTTACCCTATCCAATTACAGGAGGGTTGAAAACTCTTGTTGCTAGGTCTTTATCTAAAAGCAATAATGCATTTTTGTCATCACCAATTAATCTTAGTGTTGCAAGAACGCCGCTAACAGAAGCTTCTTCTTCTACTTGTTCATCAATATACCAGTTTAGGAATTTCATAGCTGCACGGTCTTTTACTTCTTCTGCAACATCATAAAGAGCATTGATTCTTGAAGTAACAAATTCTTCGTGTTTAAGAACTTCTTCAAAAATTTCTAAAGTGTTTTTACCATTGAATACAGGTTTGTCGATTGCCATTAAATTGATTTCTCCGCCACGTTCGTTTAAATAATTAAACATGCCCATTGCGTGTGCGTGTTCTTCTTGTACTTGAACGTCAAACCAATTTACAAAACCCATTAAGTTTTGTTCCATAAAATATGTTTTCATAGCCAAATAAAGATACTCTGAATAAAGCTCTTTGTTTATTTGATCATTAAAAGCATTTTGTAATTTTTCATTAATCATATCACTACCTCCGATTTATTAATTAAATATTAGCATAATTATTTATATTTTTCTGTTGTTTTCACAACGAATATAAAAATATTTATAATTTCTTTTGACATGCCAACTTTTTTACAAAACTTAACCAAAATCAACTTATACTCAAACATGCAAGGAGCATGGCTTTGCATGTTTTTAAATAACTCAAATCATGTAGTCATGGGGCTTTTGCATGTTCTACAAGTCTTAACATCAATGGAATATAGCGTTTACATGTATGTAAATAAGTCGTTACAATTATGTTTTAAGGGGTTGTAAAAGGTTTCTTAGCCAATATAATTAAAAATGTAGTTGATAAATTGCTACCAAGATTTGGGGAAAAATTTAAAACACAAAAGATTGTTGTTTTTGGAGGAATAAGTGTTTAAGAGTCGTGATATGGGAAGAGCTATTGCCGTAAAGAGATGGACGCCAACGGCATTGGAATGTTATAAACGTGGATGTAATTGCACAGGTTGTTTTTATAGTGATTTTTTCAGCGCAACTGCTCAAAAATGCCAGATGAAGGCTGCAGTTCTTGAGTTAGTAAGAACAATTGGCACACCAAATGTAGAACTACCACAGATTTTAGAATAATATTTTGGGAAGAGAATGAAAAAGACACTGAAAAATGAGTTTCGTGTCTTTTTTATTTTGCCCACTTTAAAAATCTGGAAAAATAGTGTAAAATGAAAATGGTAGTCATAGGAGGTGTTATGTATATACATGTTACAGGTAAAAACATCGAAATTACTGATGCAATTAAAGCTTATGTTAAAGAAAAAGTAGGCAAGGTTGCGACTCATTACGACCAAATCACTGCTATTGACGTTGTTTTATCAGTAATCAAAAACCCTGCAGCTTCTGGAAAACACATTGCAGAAGTTACTTGCAAAATGAACACTGGTGTTGTTCGTTGCGAAGAATCTGCTGACTCTATGTATGAAAGTATTGATTTACTTGCAGACAAATTAAGCAGACAAGTTAAAAAGTTTAAGGACAAATCTTTGTACTCTGACAAAGCTTCTATCCGTAACGTTGAAGAAAAAGAAGACAAAGATGTTGAAGAGGTTGTAGAGAGTTAACACCTCGGTCTGTATGACGAAAAAAGAGATTTTGAGCGCCAAAGGTTTTTCTTTGGCGCTCATTTTTTGTGATAGCATGGTATTAAATACAAGGAGGGGTTATGAAAATAGTCTTAGCGTCATCAAATGAGCATAAAGTAAAAGAAATTAATGCAATTACAAAAGATTTAGGTATAGAATTTATACTTCCTCCTGCTGGTTTTGATCCGATTGAAGACGGTGAAACTTTTGAAGAAAACTCTTTAATAAAAGCAAAAGAAGCTTGGAATTTAGGAAAGACTTGGACATTAGCTGATGATTCTGGACTTTGTATCGAAGCTTTAGAAGGTGCTCCTGGGATACACTCTGCAAGATATTCGGATACTCCGCAAAATAGGATTAATCGTGTTTTAAAAGAAATGCAAGGTAAAGTGAACAGAAACGCTTGTTTTAAGTGCTGTATGACTTTGATTAATCCAGTTGGAGAAGTTGAATATTCTTATACGGGAATCTGCGAAGGCTCTATTGTCGAAGAACAAAGAGGCGTGAATGGATTTGGGTACGATCCGATTTTTTTACTAAAAAATTCTGACAAAACCATGGCGGAATTATCTGATGAAGAAAAAAACGCAATTTCTCATAGAGCAATTGCTTTGAAAAAAATTATTGAATATTTGAAAAAAATAAAGTGATTTATACATTAAAATATATATTTTAATAAATAGAGCATGCTCTATTTTTTTACGATTGTTTTTATTAAAAAAGTGTCTTATTAATACCAAGTCAATGTTACAGAATTTGTCAAGGGGAAATGCAACAAAAAGCATGTAAAAAATTTAACAATTTTAACATTATTGCGAAATGTAAAATAGTTGATTTTGTTGGGTTTGAGAGATTGTTTAGTTTTGTGAATTTCTTGCTTATAAATAATGTTTGATTTATCATTTATTTAATGGATAAATTTTGGGGAAGAGAATGTTATTCTCTTATTAGAAGGATAGTTATAATCTAATTTTATATATTAAAGCGAAATAGAATAGCTAACCTTTCAACGTAGATTAGGAGGTTGAAGTCGATGCAAAACAGTTTAAACAAGGAAGGGACAGTAGTAGATTTTTCATCAAAAACTGCTTTAGATGCTAAAAATGGCGTCTCAATTCCAAGTGAGCTTGTATCATCACAAGTTTCTAAGTTGAATTTACAACAAGAAGCCCCAAAAATTACTCCACTAAAATCAAGAGCAATCAGTGTTATCAAAAAAGATGGCACTTCAGAACCGTTTGATAATACGAAAATTATCAATGCAGTAAAGAAATCCGCAACAAGAGCTTTAGTAAATTTAACTGAAGAGGACTTGAAAAGTATATGTGATTTCGTAAATAATAATATTGTAAGGACCAACAAAAACGAAGTTAGCATTTCAGATATGCACAACTTTGTTGAAGGCGCGCTAGAACATTTATACCCACAAGTAGCCGCTAGTTACAGAAATTACAGAAATTACAAACAGGATTTCGTACATATGCTAGACAAAGTTTTCCAAGAATCTCAAAGAATTATGTATATTGGTGACAAAGAAAACTCTAATGCTGACTCAACATTAGTTTCTACTAAACGTTCTTTGATTTTCAATGAATTAAACAAAGAGTTATACAAAAAATTCTTCTTAACAGTAGATGAATTACAAGCAATCAGAGAAGGCTATATCTACATCCACGATATGTCTGCAAGACGTGATACAATGAACTGCTGTTTATTTGACGTTGCAAACGTTCTTAAAGGTGGATTTGAAATGGGCAACTTGTGGTACAACGAGCCTAAGTCTTTAGACGTTGCATTTGATGTAATCGGTGATATCGTAATGGCAGCAGCAAGCCAACAATATGGTGGTTTTACAGTACCAGAAGTTGACAAAATTCTTGCTCCATACGCAGAAAAAACATTTGAAAGACAAAATAATAAGTATCTATGCTTAGGACTGTCGTTTGAAAAAGCGAGAGAAGCAGCATTAGCTGATGTTGAAAAAGATTTTGAACAAGGTTTCCAAGGTTGGGAATACAAATTCAACACAGTTGCATCTTCAAGAGGTGATTATCCATTCATTACTGTTACAACAGGTTTGGGTACAGAGCCTTATGAAAAAATGGCAACAGCTGCTATGTTAAGAATTAGAATGGGTGGTCAAGGTAAGAAAGAATGTAAAAAACCTGTTCTGTTCCCTAAAATTGTTTTCTTGTATGACGAAAACATTCATGGTGAAGGCAAAATTTCTTATGATTTATTCAAACTTGGTGTTGAATGTTCTAAGAAAACAATGTATCCTGACTGGCTATCATTGTCAGGCGAAGGCTATGTTGCTGAAATGTACAAAAAATATGGCAGAGTAATCTCTCCAATGGGTTGTAGAGCATTCTTATCACCTTGGTTTGAACGTGGTGGAATGGAACCTGCTGATGAAAATGATAAACCAATATTTGTTGGTCGTTTCAACATTGGTGCAATCAGCTTACACTTACCAATGATTTATGCAAAAGCTCAAAAAGAAAGCAAAGATTTCTATGAAGTGCTTGATTACTATATGGGATTAATCAGAAAACTTCATATCAGAACCTATGAATACTTAGGAGAAATGAAAGCTTCTGTAAACCCTCTTGCTTATTGTGAAGGTGGTTTCTTAGGTGGTAATTTAGGTATTCACGATAAAATTAAACCATTACTAAAATATGCAACAGCTTCCTTTGGTATTACAGCATTGAATGAATTGCAACAATTACACAATGGCAAATCTCTTGTTGAAGACGGTGCTTTTGCAATTGAAGTAATGGAATATATCAACAAAAAAGTTGCTGAATTCAAAAAAGAAGACGGTTATTTATATGCACTTTATGGTACACCGGCTGAAAACTTATGTGGTTTACAAGTACAACAATTCCGTAAAAAATATGGTGTTGTGGCTAATGTATCAA
>JAZNBJ010000006.1:0-8425 GCA_045586965.1 Candidatus Gastranaerophilaceae bacterium
TTATGAAAATGACATGATGATTCCTAAATTACACAAAATCGTGTTAAACATGGGTGTTGGTGAAGCTTCTCACAACTCAAAAATCGCTGATGCTATCCAAGCTCAATTGACTAAAATTGCTGGTCAACACGCTGTTGTAACTAAAGCTAAAAAATCAATTGCATCTTACAAATTAAGAGAAGGTATGCCGGTTGGTGCTATGGTTACTCTTCGTGGCGAAAGAATGTATGATTTCTTGCAAAAACTAATTTGCGTAGTTCTTCCTCGTATCAGAGACTTCCGTGGTATTTCTGCAAAGTCTTTTGACGGTAGAGGAAACTATACTCTTGGTTTAAAAGAACAAGCATTGTTCCCAGAAATCACTTATGAAGAAGTTGATTTGGTAAAAGGTATGAACGTATCTGTTATCACAACTGCTAATACTGATGATGAAGCAAGAGAATTATTAAGATTATTAGGTATGCCATTTAAGAAATAGTTTAGGTAAACCAATAATAGTTCAAGATTCGTGAATAGTGAATCGTGAATAGTGAATAGAATAAAAATAAATAAAGGAGAAATTCATGGCTAAAAAAGCGATGATAAACAAAGAACATAAAAGAGAAATGTTAGTTGCAGCTGGTAAATATCCAAAAGTAAGATTACACAACAGATGCAGCATCTGCGGACGTCCTCACGGTTTCCACAGAGATTTCGGCTTATGCAGAATTTGTTTAAGACAAATGGCTCACAAAGGCTTATTACCTGGCGTGACAAAAGCTTCTTGGTAATGGGGTAAATATATAAAATCCCTGTTATATAATGTTGACAATGTTGAAATGTTGCCAATCTAGTATAATATGCGAGATTAAATGTATTTTGCTTTTAAATGAGTCATAAAATTAGAAATAAAACGACCTCAGTATTACTGAGGTCGTTTTGATTTATTATAGCTCTAAACCAAGCCCTTTATTGCTTACCCATTTTGCAGGTCTACCGTCAGTTAAGTACATACTGTCATACGGTTTTTCTTTACCAATTGCTCGCATAAAGAGGTGTTTAAATTTTTTACCAAATGTTGGAGTCAATTCTTCACCCGTAAAGGCATAATAAGCATCTTCTCTTGCTTGAGCAATCCTATCTGGTAATTTACCAGTTCCTTTTACTTCAGCTCTGGTCAATTCATCAGCTGTTTTAAAATCAAATTTTGCTTTGATCCAATCTTTTAGATTAACTTTTGTTGTTATTACCGGTTCTACTTTTGTACCTTCTGTAAATGCATATTTTGCATCAGCAACTGCTCTTTCATTTAACCAACCGTGTCCGTTTTTTGCAATTTCAGTTGCCCTTTCTGTTTTTGCAACATTTAACATTTCATCAATATATTGTTGTGTAGGAACACTTTTTGCTTTAATTGTTCCGGGTTTTTGTTTTTTTGCAATTTCTCCATTAGTTGTGTAAAATTTTGCAGTTTGAATTTTTTTTATTCCTAATTTCGGGTCAAAAATTGACTTTTCTAAATCAATTATTCTTAAACCAACTGTGTTGCTTTTGTAGCAAGGTTTTTTAGATAATATTTTTAAAGCCCCAAAAGCTTTTTGGGTTATTAATTTACCAAATCTGTAATCCATAATAATCTCCTTTACTATAACTAAATTTTCCCTTTAATCTTTGAAGTATCTTTATAACTTCTTTCTTTTATCTTCGTGTGAACTGCAATTCCCCTTGTGTATATATAAAAACATCTAGTTCTTCAAAATTGCCCAAATTTTCAATGTAATACATCATAAAATGGTTAAATATAGATTTAGTAATACATTCCAGCTTCACAATTCTTAATATATTATGAATTTGTAAATAGGATTTTGTAAAAAAAATGATGTTATACTTCCAAAAGGTGAAAAATGGATATAAAAAAAGAGCTTGGTGAAAAAATTAAAAGGATAAGAAAACAAAGAGGGTTGACTCAAAATCAGCTTTCGGAGATGGTTGATATTTCACCAAGAAATTTAAGTAATATTGAATTAGGCCTTAATTTTGTCAAAGCAGAAACTTTAGATAAAATCATAGATTCTTTAAATATATCAACAGAAGAACTCTTTGCTAATAATCATATTAAAAATAAAAATGAATTGCTTTGTGAGATTGATAAATTTATAGATAAAGCAAAAAATGATACAAAAATGTTAGAGAAAATTTATAAAATTTTAAAGTGTTTGATTGAAGATATTTAATTAGTTTAAGTTAATTTATTTACCCCTATAATTCTCTTCTGCCTTCAATCGCACGAGCAAGGGTAACTTCATCGGCGTATTCTAAATCAGCTCCTACTGGTAAGCCGAATGCGATGCGAGAAATTTTTATTCCAAAAGGTTTAATAAGTTTGGTTAAATATAAACTGGTTGCTTCGCCTTCTACAGAGGGTGAAAGTGCTAAAATGACTTCTTTTACGTTGTCGTCAGTTAATCTTGTTAAAAGCTCTTTAATTCTAATATCTTCTGCGCCTATTCCATCCATTGGGGAAATAAGGCCTTGTAGAACGTGATATAGTCCACGATACTCGTTGGTTTTTTCGATTGCGATTAAATCTTTTGTCTCTGCAACAACGCAGATAACTGAATGATTTCTGCTTGTCGATTCACAAATCTCGCAAGGGCTTTGGGTTGAAATATTAAAACAAACTTCGCAAGTCTTTGCGCTACGTTTGGCAACAAGTATAGCATCTGTGAATTTTTCAACTTCAGAAGCCGGCATTTTTAAGATTTGAAAAGCCATCCGTTGAGCAGATTTTGGTCCAACGGATGGAAATTTTTGAAATTGTTCTATTAATGTTGCTATACTTTTTGGATAAATCATGTTTGTTATTCCCTACGGGTTAGCCCCCACCATAGCCCTGTCTTGACCAGCTCGCATTAAACGGGCACGTTTCACTTCAGCCCTCTGCTCGCAGGTCGCTCCCCTTATAAAGTGAGGGAATAAATATTTTTGGATAAAAATATTTAACCCTTTATCTCTATAATGTCAAACCAGGGATGTTTACTCCGCCTGTTACAGATTTCATTTTAGTTTCCATTTCTGATTTAGATTTATCTGTTGCAACTTTCATAGCTGAAGCGATTAAATCTTCAAGCATTTCAATATCATCAGCAGAAACTGCAGATGGGTTTTCTGGGTTGATTGCTGCTGCTGTTAATTTGATTGATTTGAATTGGCCTTTGCCATCACAAGTAACGCTAACTGAACCATTGCCTGCAGAGCCTTCAATGCTCATGTTAGTTAATTCGTTTTGAGCTTCCATAAGTTTTTTTTGTATATTTTGAGCTTGTTTCATCATATTCATCATGTTCATCATAATTGTTGTCCTCCTTAAATTAACTTTCACCCCTCACCCGTTTTTCTAAGTTTCGCATTGCTCAACTTGAAAAACTACCCTCGCCCTCAAGGGGCGAGGGGTAAATTTGTACCTATATATTTAAACTTTCCATTAGCTCGTCGTCTATATCGAAGTTAGCATAAACGTTTTGAACGTCGTCGTGTTCTTCAAGCTTGCTTAATAATCTCATAATATTAGTTGCAGTTTTTTCGTCTGTAACTTCGATGGTATTTTGCGGAACTCTTGTAAATTCTGCGCTTGTTGATTTGAACCCTTCTGCTTCAAGACCTTCTACTACTGTTTGGAAGTTTGGAACAGAAGTGTAAACTTTGTACTCACCTTCTTCATCAACAATATCTTCTGCATCAAGATTGATTGCAGCTTCAAAAAGTGCATCATAATCAACAGAGTCTGCATCAAAAGTTATGCAACCTTTTTTATCAAACATCCAGCCAACGCAACCTGTTTCACCAAGGTTTCCGTTAAATTTAGTGAAATAGCTTCTTACATCACCTGCGGTTCTGTTTTTGTTATCTGTCATTGCTTCGATAACAACAGCAACTCCGCCTGCTGCATAGCCTTCATAAATCATTTCTTCGTAGTTTTCAGTGCTTCCTGCGCCACAACCTTTTTCGATTGCACGTTTGATATTATCATTTGGAAGTCCGCCTGCTTTAGCCTTTTCAATTGCTGTTCTTAAACGGAAGTTGCCTGCAGGATCGCCACCGCCTAATTTAGCTGCAACGATAAGCTCTCTTGAAAACTTTTGAAACTCAGCAGCTCTTGCAGAGTCAGTTTTAGCTTTTTTATGTTTGATTGTAGACCACTTTGAATGTCCGCTCATAGATATCCCCTTTTACTCCTTCAATACTATGCCTTTCAATAATACGAAAAAAAAGGTATAAAGGCAAGTAAAATTTTACTTTTCGTGTTATTCTTATTGTATGGAAAATCAATTTTCAAGAACAGAAACTTTAATTGGCACAGAGGCACTTAAAAAACTTGCAAATTCTCGTGTAGCTGTTTTTGGTATAGGCGGAGTTGGTGGCTATGTTGTAGAAGCTCTTGCACGGGCTGGAGTTGGAGCTTTGGATTTGATTGATAATGATGAGGTTAATATTACAAATATTAACCGCCAAATTATTGCTTTACATTCAACTATTGGAAAATCAAAAGTTGAAGTCGCAAAAGAGCGTGTTTTGGATATTAATCCGGGGGTAAATGTAAGAACTTATAAAACTTTTTTTACGCCTGAAACTTCTGATGAATTTGATTTTAGCCAATATGATTATGTTGTAGATGCGATAGACTCTGTAACAGGAAAGATAGAGCTTGTATTAAAAGCTCAAATGGTAAATACTCCTATAATTTCTTGTTTGGGAACTGGTAATAAATTGCATCCTGAAATGTTTGAAATCTCTGATATTTATAAAACTTCAGTTTGTCCGCTTGCAAAAGTTATGAGGACAGAGCTTAAAAAACGTGGAGTTAAAAAGTTAAAGGTTCTTTATTCAAAAGAGACTCCAATCAAACAAGAAGGTCAAAGAATACCTGCTAGTATTTCTTTTACACCACCTGTTGCAGGTTTGATTATTGCAGGTGAAGTTATTAGAGATTTGATATAAAAATTTATCCTCCCCTTGTTGGGGAGGAGTGAGGTGGGGAAATATTAAATTGATATTAATAAGTTTGTATTCCCCATCCCAACCTTCCCCAAATAGGGGAAGGTGTTTTTGTATAAAATAAAAACAAAGCCCTTATCTAAAAGATAAGAGCTTGTTTTTTGTTTTTTGAAAAGTGTTTCTACAAAGAGAAGTCTTCTTCTGCAGGTAGAACATTTGGAATGTTCTTGATGAAGTCTTTAGCTTCTTGTTTAGCAGTAACCCAGTTTGGAGATACTAGACCTCTTTGTACCCAAAGTAGTTCTTTGAAGAACTCGTATTGAGAGTTAAGAGCTTCAACTTTTGCTCTTGTATAAGCATGTTGAGCATCTGAAAGCTGAACAATTGGTGATTCACCTTTCATGTAGCGAGCTTTAACCATTTGATAGTTTTCTGCTTCAGCAAACATAGCTTTGTATGATTTTTCAATCATAAAGTATTTAGCAATAGCTCTGTTTACAACGCTTCTAACTGTCATTTCAAGCTCTGTATTAACTTCACTTAAATACATATTTAATTCGTTTAACTCAGATTTGCATCTTGCGATTTCAGCAATCTTTGTACCGCCTTCGATAGGTTTCCATTGAGCTGCAATCATTACACGACCAGAGTTGCGGTCAAGTAATTCTCCTCTATGTTGTGAAGGTGCCGCAAATGCAGGATTACCAGCACCTTGGTTTTGTAGCAAACCCATTGAATATTTATTGTATGCACCGTATGGCAAGTGTCTATCAAATTGTGAACCATATTCTAAAGATAATTTAGCGTTTGGTAATACAAATTTTTGTGCATAGTTTGCAATTTCAGCTTTCTTCATTGCAATAGCTGCTCTTAATTTGCTAGTCTCAGGTGACATTTCAATAACTTGAGCTACAAGCATGTCAGTAAACTGAGCTAATTTATCAGGTGTTCTTACGTGGTCAATGATGTGTAAGTCTGAAGTAAAGAAAGCTGGATCTTTAGCTGTTAAAGGATTAAGAACAAAGTTTTCTTTTTGATCCTTGAACAAGATTTTGTTTACGTGAATTTTAACGTTTTTGTATTCAGCCTTCATAGCTAAAAGTTTCTTTTCAGCTTCGCTTACTTCACCAGCCCAACGTAAAACTTCTTCAGTTCCGCATTTACCAGTTTGCATACGAGTTTTAGCAATAGCTAAGTTTTCACGAGTTTCTTGTAAGTATTCTTCTTGAACTTTAATCATGTTTTCAAATAACAATGAATCAATATAAAGATTACTTAATTCGTGTCCCATAGTTGCTTCTGTAAGATCTTTTTCAGCTTTGTTGAATTTCAATCTTTTGTGTTTAACTATGATGTTAGTTACCAAATCTGGTGCATAAATCATTTGATCCATGCCTAATGTGAATAAACCTACGTGATCAGGTACATCAGTGTAAGAGTACGCATAATCTTTGTTATAAGTTTGATAACCTAAGTCAATTCTTAGAGTTGGTAAGTATTTTAAGTAAGCAGCTGTGGTTGCTCTGCGAGCTGCGTTGATTAATTGTTTCTTTCTTGCAATGTCTAAGTTGCTTTCAAACATTGTAGTTAATACAGTGTTCAAATCATACTTAGCAGGTGCTTTGTGAGTAATAATTTCACAGTTGTTCAATAATCTTAATGGTGCTGCATAAGCTAAAGCTTCACCAGAATCTGAGTTGTAGAAAATTATTTCATCATCAAAGAATGCAACTTTTTCTGATTTAACTTGTTTGCCGTGTAATACACCGTGGATGTTAAATGAAGTTGCTTCAGCAAGTTTTTTGTCTAAATCTCTTGTAGAAGTACCTAATAAAGCACCTAATTCAACGTCTTCTCTACCAAGACCAGAGAATGTAGGAAGTTTTTTAGCATTAAGTATGCTGTAAACTTCTTTTCTTTGATCAGTTGATAAGTTGAATAATGGTGTAACGAAAACTGAATCAACGTCAGATGGTAATTTAGCTAAAGATGCGTTTACGTCTGAACCCATAGGGATAACTACGAAATCTTGTGTGCATCCTTTTTCTTTAAGTTTGCTAGAAATAATTGTATTCCAATCTTTTTGTGTTTTGTAGAAGTTTTCGTTCATCAAAATAGCTGTTTTGTTTTGTGTAGGAACAAGCTTTTTGAATAACACGAAATCTTTTACGTATTGTTGAATAGGGTTGAAGAAATCTCCACCTAAATCTCTAAGACCGTATTGATCAAGAGTTACAACAAATTTGTTTTTGTTTTTCTTAGCTGAATAGTAATTGCTTGACATATAGCCCATAGAAATTACCATTGTTGCTTTTGATGCTAAAGCTTTCTCAGAAGCTGAAGCAACACCGTTTTCAGTCCAATCCCCTGTGAAAACTAATTCGTTAGGGAAAGATGCTTTATAATCTGGTAATAAAGATCTTGTGATTGTACCTTGGAAAGTTTTTAAAAGTGCAGCGTTCTTATCAGACGGACCGTCGAATACAAATGCTAAATCGATTGTTCTAGCATTTGGAGCTGGCTGCATTACTCTTTGTTGAGGTGTGTTTTGAATAGCGTATACGCTGTTTACACCTGTGTAGCTGAACAGCATTAAACATGCTAAAGCCACACTAATTTTTCTCTTCATAAATTCCATACTCCATAAATAAATTTCAACTAGTCAATCGTAACATAAACATCTTTATATTTTCTTTATATTCAAAAAATTGTTACAAGAGATGGGTAAATAAATATTTATGTTATGTACTGAAGTGCTTGATATAATTGAGATATACAGAATTGTAAATTTTTTTGTAAATCGTGATTTTTTTTGTAAAGTTTTTATCGCTATTTGCAAAAATAACATGCTAAAAGTAAGAGATGATGTTGAGTTGTTTCAGAAATGTACTGGCAGGTAAGATACTTTCATTATTGGAATATAAAAATTAGACAAGATTATGTTAATTCAATTTCAAAAATATTTTTTAGAATTAACTTCAACAGATTTGACAACCAACTCCATCACAAGTGTTAATACGCACGTACACGGAAACGGAAACAACGGAGTAGATACAACTGCTCCAAAGTAATATTATTAACATTTCGTAACAAAAAGACAAATTTTCAAATTCAGAATACTTTATATAAATATAAAGTGTAGAAAATTTTAAATGGTGTAATTATGACTTCGATCAATGCAAATACTAATGTAGATGTACAAAACAAAAAAAGTCATGTTTTTCGTAATACACTAATAGGAGCTACGGCAGGTGCCCTTATTGGACGCGATATAGCTGATTTAACAACTAAATTAGTGAAAGATAACTTACCAAGCGATAAATTCGTTCATTCTATTATAAAAGAAAATTGTATTAACATAGCTAAACAAGGCTCTTTATTAAAGATTGAAGGTCTTGGTGTACAAATAGATAAAATCAAGGATTTAGCTAAAAATGAAAATTTAAAATCA
>JAZNBJ010000007.1:0-20547 GCA_045586965.1 Candidatus Gastranaerophilaceae bacterium
AGATTCTTATATTTTTCAGATTCTTTTATGCTTTTATTAAAATTCATGTTCGATAAATAATTGTAAAAGTATACATTGTCTTCTTTGTCAAAATCTTCTTCTTCGTACAATTCTTCAATATTTTGAACGATATAGTTAATTAATTTGCTTGTGAACTTTGTATATTTATCGCCGTAAAGTAGTTTTTCTAATACTGTTAAATCTTCATTGATATTAATATACCTTGTTCTAGATTGACCATATCTGATATTAAGTAATTTGAATTTTATAAGTTCGTTTAATAGCGTTCTTTGCTTGAATGGTGAAAATTTAAAATTTTCTTGAATTTCATCTACATTACACAAAAAATCATTTTCACTATTCTCTATATATTTTGAGAATAAATATGTGTATAAAACAGCAGCTTCAACTCCTAAAGTTTTAATCATTTGTTTGTTTACTTGCAAACACTCACGTTTTGAGTCAAATAATTTTTGTAAGAGATCTTTATTTTTCATAATCAAGCATGCCTCCATTAGAATATAAGCTTACATGAAAAAAAATTGTATGTCAAATTATTTTATTTATGCCATAAATTATTGTAGACATTTAGTTTTAGCTCTTTTGATTATATTATTGACTTTTTGAAAACTTTATTGTACTTTAAATGTAGGTAGTAAAACTACCTAATAAATAAAAAAAGGCCACCAAAGCTTGGCAACCTTCCAAAAGATAAAATCTTTTTATTTAGCAACAACATTTTATCATGTGGAAAGTCATAAAGTCAAACCTTTGGTGTAAATATTAATCAAATGGAGGAGGCTTTATGCTTTATAGAGAGAAAATACCATTAATTTAAGACACCTATAGTTGAGCTTTGGTGAAGAGTGGGCTCGGTGTCTTTTTACACTCTCAGTATATAATAATAAAGGATAAAAAAATGGTTAATAAAAATAGAACATTTACATTTACTGGTACAAAAACAATTATTACCTATGATCTAACTAAGAATGATGTTTCTGCAGCTACAATTGCGTCTCAAAGTAATAAATTAGATCCTCGTATTAGTATTTCTGGTATAAATTACAATTTACCAAATACGACACTAGGTTCTACATTAGAGACTAAAGAAAAAGCTGAAGCAGAATTTCGTTCAGCCTTTGCTAAAACCAACTCAGAAGCAAAAATTGCAAGATTATTTGTTATTGAAGTTGTAGGTAAGGGTGGTTATATCGAAAATAATGAATAGCACAGTAATTGTTGAACAATAAAAGCTAAAGCTTCAGAATTTAAGTACATTTAATTTTGAAGCTTTACTTTTTATTAGTTAAAGAGAATTTAATAATTATATAATAACAATAATCAAACTGTAGAAATTTTCTCAAAAAGATTTCAAAATCTTGGTTATAGCGTTCGCCGGTTATGAGTTTTGAAATATAGCTTTCGGTTAGGTTCAAATGTTTTGCAAGTTTTTTCTGGCTTATACCAGCTTGCATCAGTTTAAACCTTATCATCTGTTCTCTATGGTAAAGAAAATGACTTCCTCCGTTATTCATATTATTCGGGCTTCTTTCCATTTTTTGTTCAAGCTGTTGGATTTGTTTCTTAAGTTCTTTCTTCATTAGTAGCTCCTTGGGGTACACACATCTTAACTCGTTTTGTGGAAACATCAAGTCCCATACTCTTTCCAACTATGTGTTCAAATGATACAAAGTAACTGGGAAACACTTCCATTCTTCCAGCTTCAGAGTGATAGATGGAAGTATGAATGAAGAAAAATACATTACAATTATAGAACTAGCAGAACTTAAAGGTGTTAGCACTCGTGCTATTAGACTTTCAAAGGGTAAATATCAAACCAAAGATGTCGTTGTCAAAGGCGGAAAGAGTTTTAAGATTTTGCTATCAAGCATTGAACCAGAAATGCAAGAAAAATATTATTCAAAAATCATTCCAAGTTATAACAAAAAGCTACTTCCGATTCCAATCGATTTCCATAAGCCAGATAAGGCTAAAACAATTGCGCTTGCAAGATTAGATTTATTAAATCTTTGGAAAAATCAGCGCAAAAATCAACAGAATAAAACACAATTTGATACAGATTTTTTGAGCGCATATAACGCACAAATTTTGTACCCTGAAATTTATGCAAAACTTGGTAAAGTCTCAATTGGTACTCTTCAAAGATGGAAACGAGTTTTGGGTAATAGCAATAATTATGAGCTTTTAATCCCCAATTATCATTATGAAGATTATTCAAGAACTTGTTTGACGGAATACGAAAAACAAATATTTTTGAAACTACTTTTGCACCCAAATAAATTTAGTATTGGAAAAGCAATTTCTTTGACCCAATATGTTCTTAAATCTCAAGGGCAAGAATATATTCCTGCATCTCCAACTTTCAGAAGATTTGCGAATTGGTACAAGGCGAATTATTTTGATAAATGGACATTGTTGCGTGATGGCGAAAAAGCTTTAAAAGAAGAAGTTATTCCACATATCAAAAGGGATATTTCTAAAATTGAAGTCGGTGAAGTTTTTGTAGCTGATGGGAAACGACTAAACTTCCAAGTGATAAATCCGTTCACAGGCAAGCCTTGTAGGGCAACTTTGATTGGGTTTTTGGATTGGAAGTCAACTGCGTTAGTTGGGTATGAAATAATGCTTGAAGAAAATACGCAAAATATAGCGTCAGCTTTAAGAAATGCCATTTTGAATTTAGGCAGAATTCCAAAGTTTGTGTATCTTGATAACGGCAAGGCCTTTAGAGGTAAATATTTCTTAGGTAACTCTAATTTTGACGAGATTGGTTTAAAAGGTATTTATGAAAAACTAGGAATCACAACAGTTTTTGCAAATCCATATAATGCCAGAGCAAAAGTTATTGAGCGATTCTTTTTAGAAATGCAAGAAAGCTTTGAAAAGCTGCTGCCGAGTTACATCGGAACCAGCATAGAAAATAAACCAGCAAGACTCCGCAGGAATGAAAAATTCCATTCTGAAATTCATCAGGAATTCGTTCCCACAATTCAGCAAACAATACAAATGATAAACAGTTGGCTTAAGTATAAGAATTCTCTGCCGTGTCCGAATTGTAAAACAAAAACTATTCAGGAAATGCTTAATAGTATAGAAAAACAAGAAATAAACCCGAGAGAGTTAGACGATTTAATGTTGGTGCAGGAAATTAAAACTATAACAAGTCAGGGAATAAGATTTTTAAAATCAGATTACTATAATGACGCACTATATGGTTTAAGGCAGAAAGTAATAATAAAATACAGTCTGTTTGATTTAAGTTATATCAATGTTTATACAATTACCGGTAAATTCTTATGCAGTGCAGAAAGGATTACGCTAACTCATCCGCTTGCACATTATACCGGTGAAGTTAAGGATATTGAGGATTACAAGCAGAAAATCCAAAAGCAAAAACAACTTAAAAACAAGACAATAAAAGCTTGTAAGGAGTTTTTGAATATTGAGGATTTAGAGATTTTGAAGTGTGAGATAGATGATGCTGAAGAGATATATTTACCCCCAAAAATAGAAGTCAAAAAAGAAAAACCAGAAAAATATAACCCTGCAGTCAAACCATTATTTAAAACAAGTCGAGAACGATATGAATACTTAATGGAATATGGTTGCACCTCAAACGATGATAGAGTTTGGCTCATGGCATATAAAGATTCAAAGGAGTTCGAAGAATATGAAACCGATTTTTGTTAAAACTAAAAATGTTAAAGGCTTTATTAACCTGATTCATAACCTAAAAAACAAGCCTGATACTATTTCTAAGATTGGTTTAATTTATGGTAATGCCGGACTTGGAAAGACAAAAACAGCGCTTTATCTATCGATTCAATATGATGCAATATATGTGAGGGCGACAAATTCTATGAGCCCAAAGTGGATGTTGGAAGAAATTGCAAAAGAGCTTGATGAAATTCCAAGATTTTATACTGCTGATATTTTCAGACAATGCGTTAATGCCTTAAAATCAAATCCACAAATGATTATAGTTGATGAAATTGATTATTTACTTGCTGATTTTAGAACGATAGAAACTTTGAGAGATTTGCACGACGAAACAGGAGTCCCAATAGTTTTGGTTGGAATGCAACTTGCAAAGCATAAACTCAAAAAACATACACATCTATTTGATAGAATCTCTGAAATCTATAATTTTACTGAGTTTGAATACGTAGATATCAAACAAATTGTTGAAGAGATTTTAGAAGTCGAAATTACAAAAGAGGTAATACATCTAATTCATAACAAGGTAAAAAGTTTTAGACAAATTGTGAATAGTATTGATATTTTAGAAAAAGTCGCTCAAGCAAATGGATTTACTCAGATTGATGAAAATATAGCAAAGGAGGTGTTAAATGGATAAAATTTTGAAAATAGCCAAGAAGCTTAAAGTATTTACCCCTGAAGATATTGTTATGTTCTGTGAAATTGATTCCGATGTTGCTAGAAAATTTTTGCAAGAGTCGGAGAATATAAAGCCAGTTGGAAATAAATTTGAATACGTAGAATTAGTAAAAACGGAAGAAAAATTCAAAATTGTTAATAAAAATATTGAATGTAAAAATTCTGATATTACAGTCGTTCAAGCTTGTGAAATATTTTTAAAAACAAAGCTTCAAACACTCACAGAGCAATCTTTTCAAGCATATAAAGCTTTTGTTTATTCAAAAATCATTCCGTATTTTAAGGATATTTTACTTAAAAATATAACCATTAAGGATGTACAAAGTTTCAAAATATATTTACAAGAAAATAAAGTTTCAGAGCCAAGAATTAAGAATATTTTAGCACTCTTGAATCAGATAATAAAACATTTCCAAAACGAAGGTTACATTGAAAGAACTTGTATTTTTGAAGTAAAAAGAATCGCAAAAATACCCAAAAGAGAAAAACCCGTTTTAACATCTGAACAACTCGCCCAACTTTTTAAGATCACAAATAAAAAATATCCATATCTTACACCAATTATTCAAAATTTGATCATATTAAAACAGCCTTTGAACACGATTTTAACAGGCAATGAACAACAAAAGAAATCATTAAAGCGAAAAATAAGAAAAGATTTTTATAAAATAAAACAGGAACTGGATTTAACAAATTACATGATTGACGATTTAAGGTTTAGCAATTTCGTTTAACAATTAAAATACATTTCGTATATTTTATTAAATTGTTAATTTTCTTTAAATACATTTACTAATACCACTTTAAAAATTATTTTATATGTCGTATAATATAAATATATCATGTCGTATTTTACAAATATAAAAGTGAGAAAACAATGCCAATATCTGATATTTTAGAAAAAAGAATCCAATATCGTATAAAGAAGTCAAAGGACTTCGTATTTATGCTGCCGGATTTTTTAGATTTATCTGATAGGGATCAGGTTATGCGTGCACTCAGAAAATTAATATCAAAAAACCTGATTATGAAAGTCGGACAAGGTGTATATGTTAAGGCAAAAGAATCCAAGCTGACTGGTAAGATTATTCCGCAGATAGATTTGGCAGAAATTGGAAAAGCTGTAGCTGAGAAACTTAATATTAAGGTTCTGCCAAGCAGGTATGAACTGTGGTATAATGAAGGCAAAACAACACAAGTCCCTAGCGGAAAAATTATTGCAATTAAGGGAACTATTTTAAGGAAAATCGGATTTAATGGAGTTTATATCACTTATGAAACCGTCAGAAACAAAGAAAAATATTATAAATATAGTTAATGACTATTCTCAAGAATTTGGTATAGCCCCGCAATTTGTTGAAAAAGATTATTATGTCGTTAAAGTATTATCCGAAATATGCAAAATAAATTATCCCGATTTAAAAATAGTTTTCTCCGGTGGAACTTGTTTATCCAAGGCTTATCATAAAATTCAAAGATTTTCTGAAGATATCGATTTTAGGATACATACCGAAAGACCTTTTACAAGAGCTGAAAAGAAGGCTTTTTGTAATTTTATTTTGGAAGCACTTGACAATAAAGAATGTTATCATATTATTCCTGAATCAATCAAAAAAGGTAATGAAAATAACTTTTTCAGTTTTGAAATTGAATACGAAAAATTATATGAAGGTTCAAATTTAAGACCGAATATAAAAGCAGAGTTTACGTTTGAGAATTTAATTTTGCCAAGTACAGAGTGTGAAATATCTTCTTTTATCGGTAAATTTATTAATGAAGAATCAATAAAAATTAACTGTATTCAACCAATAGAAGTCATCGCAAATAAATTCAGTGCTTTAATGTGGCGAGTTTATGTTAAAGACCGAACAAAACCGTTACATTCAAAAGAAAATGATCCCACAATTGTAAGGCATCTACACGATATTGCGGCCTTAGAAAATTTGCTTTATACGAAAGAATTTGTTGAACTTTTGCTGGAATCGTATGAAACTGACAATGGTCGCGGCGGCTTTGATAATAACTATATTTTGCCGGAATTTATAAAAATAACTTTTGATAAATTAACTGAGGATAAAGTTTATCAAAAAGAATATTCCGATTTTGTATGTTCAATGAGTTATGCGAAAGATTCAGAAGTTATAACCTTTGAAAAAGCTCTTGTGGGTTTTAAAAATTTATATCAATTTATATTAGCAAATTGTAACAAGGCTAATTTCTTTTAATTTAAAATCATATTTTAAGGCGATTATTAATTTAATTTTTATATTATATTTATTAGTAAACTCAAGAAATATGTTAAATGTTACAACATTGTGTTCTGGCATGAATTTAATATTATAAAATGCCTGGTTCTGAATTTTATTAATAATTTCTTTCTTAAGATTATTTTTTGTAACTTCTATTTTATCAAATAACGTAAGTTGGTGTTTTTCAAGATAATCTAATTTCCTATCATCAATTTTTATATCACCAATAGGTAAATCCTGATTATCTTGAGATGTCATAATCATTGTATTAATCTTTCTATCATTACTACTCAAAGATGTTCCTATTGATGTATCAATTTTGTACTTTAAAAGCGTTTGAAAAAGAGAATCTTGAATGCCGTATATTTGGTATCCATATTTAGCCCAATCCCAAGGACCATTATCAGTATGGGAATGTTTATCAAAATCTACATCAGCATCTGCACTAAAAATATTTTTTCCTATTTTTACATACGTAGTTAGCACCGAGGCAATTGAAATATAAGATTTAAAAGCTGATTCAAAACTTAAATCAGCAGTTCCTACATAATATTTTTTCTTTTTAAAAAAGTTATCTATTATTTCTATATTCTCTTGTTTTATATGATTTACATAAATAAGAAAATAATCACTGCGCCAATTCTTACTTAACCTTTTCCCAATGGTGCTATATAAAGATTTAATCAGTAACTTTTTTGTATCAAAATCATATGGATATAAAATTAAATCTCCGATAAGAATATTGCAACGGCTATCTTTATTGAATAATGGTACAACACTTTCTGCAATATCTTGATAGATCTTATTGTCGTCCGGATAAAGCCTAAAAGCGAAAAGTTGTTCACAGTACTTTCTACCATCAGAAGGAAGAAGCGTATTTTTAAAATCGTTATACAAAACGTTTGTTCCTTTTAATGCGTCGTTAAGCATTTTGACGTTCCCAATAGCTTCTTTTTGGAGTTCTTTAGCATTTAAGCCCAAATAGTCATATAGTATATTATATATAATTGTATCTCTTGCTTCAATTGAATAGATTATGTCCATATTACAATGTTATTATAAATATAAATTAATATAAATTTATATAACTTGACTGAAAACAATAAATTTCAGAGCGAATTTTTATTATTTTGTAATGTGTTTTGAGTACTGATTTTACTGTTATTCAAAAGTGATAAACTCTTCCGGCTTACTTCCGACTTGAAAAATTGTGATTTCAAATGGGACTTTTGTGTCTTGATTTTGTCATCGCCATAATATAGAGTACATTTAGATTGTAGCGATTTGCTCGGATTTATACCGAACTTTTTGGTGACAGAAAGTGGACAAAAAGAGCAGTTTCGTTACATTACAGTCAATTTGTATGAAATCGATATAACTCCAACGTGTCGGCTAACAGAGGCTAATTAATTACAATTCAAATGTCCGAAATAAACCCCAAATGGGTAACGAACTTCTGACCTAACAGTAGTTCGAGCGAGGAGCGAGCAGAGTGCGGAGGACTTGTTGTGTGTCAGGAATTTTGACATAAAGTATCGCAAGTTTGACATTTTAGTCGGAAGTTTTTTTAAAAATTTAACAAAATTTTTAAACAGCGTTTAAAGGCCGTTTAAAAAGTGTTTAAATGGTGTTTAAAACCTATTCTTCTATGCTTTCTGGGTAGTTTATAAAAAACGCATTAACTTGATCTGCATCTCTGCGTAGATTTTTAACTATCGGCGCAAGGTTATAAAGCTCTTCATATTCTTTTTGTGATGAACAAAAATAATCTATAACTACTGCTGTGTTGTAAATATTTTCAGCATATCGCTCAAGTTTCTTAAATTCTTTTCTTTTAATTACAAATCTTTCTTCCATACACAACCTCCTTTTAGGTTGTGTCATACATCACTTAGAAGTGAACGGAAGTCAAGTTGATTAATAATAATTTTATAATTTTGCAAACAAATCAGCTTTAATTAAATTTAAACTTTCGCAATATTTTTACTTACATTTTGTGTTGTAAAAATGTAGTTTTAGCCATTTTTATTTAGTTATTTATATTTAATGCAGAGGTATCAATATCTAATAAATCGAAATTACTTCAAGTCTTTCTCCTTTGTTGTTTATATAAAATTTTTCATTATTTAGTGTGACCTCTGCTTTCCCATACATAAATCGTCTAGCATCGTCATAAATTACGGGAATAACAACATTCCCAGATAAATCTACGTATCCAAACTTTTTATTCTGCTCGATTATTGCTAATCCGTCATAAAATGAGATTACATTGTCCGAAATCGCTTCAACAACAACATTACCTAAACAATCAAGTAGACCATATTTACTTCCAATCCCCATATGAATATAATCTCCTTCTCCACTAACAAAACCACCTAAATCATCATATTTAAATGGAACTATTAAATCTCCCCAAATATCAACTAACCCATATTTATCGCTATCTTTTTGTATTAAAGCAAAAAACAATTGATTAAGATTATTTGTAAAAAATTTTACTTTTCTGTAGTCAAAAATTGAATGTGGCATATCTGATCTTTCAAGTTTTTGTGCAAATTTTTTAACTACATTCAAATCCTCTTCATAAATACTTAGTTTTTCTTTTATTTTTGAATATTTTTTATCATCAGAAATTTTAATCTCATTTATCATATTGACAAAAGTTTGTTCTGCTATATCTACATTTTTATTATTCTCTAATTTTCCTTTTAAAAATTTTCCATTAAAATCAAATAATATTTCCTCTCGGTTCCGGAAACAAACTATATTTTTACCTTCTTTATCAGCTTCAATTATTCCGTAATTATCAAAAGGAAGAATAAACTCCCTATTTGAATTTATTACAGCAGCCTTGCCGGATGAAATTTCTCTAACTGCCCAATATGTAATATTATCTTTTTGAGCTATTAAATCGACTGTTTCGTAATGGTATACAGAAAAAATATCAGTATTCTCTTCAATAATTTTTTTGGCATTTTTGAGGTGATTTTTTCTAATCATCTTTTCTAAAAACTGAATGTGTTCATTTTCCATTATCCAAAAATAATCACAAATTTTGTCTTTTAAAATACTTTTATTCATAATTTATCTCCTTTCATTAATTAAATTATAAAAGTTAAGCACGCCAAAATGAGTCGGAGTCAAAAAGTCTCAAATTAAATCTTGCGACTCATTTTGTCATATTTGATTTTTATAATGAAATTATAGAAATCAAACTTTTTACATCAATACAAAAGGAGAGTGCTATAATGAACAAGATAAATAAAATATTAGAAAGAATCATTGTTATAAATAACTTAGTTAATAAATCAAACCCAAATAAATTAATTTTGAAATTAAATATCAGTAATTTTTATAGCTTAGCAACAGATGAGCATATAAAAAAATCAATGAACAGAATTTTTTATAAAGAAACTTTGCCCTATTTATATGACAAAAAAGAAATAGAACTTGTTAATAATCCTAAAAATGGAATTATCACAAGAGAAGTTACCTCAGCTTACTTTTCAAACATGGTTTTAGAGGGTGTAGATAAACAAATAACCGATTTTTGTAAAAGATTCAGAGTTAATTATTCTCGCCATATGGACGATATATTTTTGACAGGAATTAATATCAAGAATTTAAAAATTGCAAAAGAATACTTAGTATTTTTGTTAGAAAAAGAGAATTTTGAAATCAATAAAGCAGATATTAAAATTGTTTCTTGCAACCAATCTGTTCTAAGTCTTATGAAAAGATTTAAAACACGTTCAATTTCAAGAAAAGAAAGAAAAAAATTGAAAATTATTTTTCACAATTATTTAAAAACTGTTTATGAAAGCAAAATTCCTAATCGTAAAGTTTATAAAACTGATTCAATTAATGTTATAAAAAATTACATAAATTACATTCAATCAACAGATTTAGGCTATTATATTTCAATAAGAAAATACATATCAAGCATAATTAAAAGGTTTCAGATAAGAAATTGTGCTAATATAAAGATACTTTGTGAGGTTTTAGCATTATGACTCTTGATAAAATTTTGAAGATATTAACAATAATTGTTTCGCTACTTGTAGTTGAAACAATTATTACTTTTATAAATGACTTATCTATTAATAGCCAACCAAACTTTAAGGTTTCAAGAACTTTGAAAGAACAATACACAAATGCAATTAATTACTGTGGAAACAATAAGTTTGCAAACAGAGGACCTTATATTGATTGTATGAATGAATATATTGAGCATAATGTACCAAAAGAGTATCAAAAATATCAGCAAATAAAAGAGTTCTGTAACGAAAAAGAATTTAGCATTTGTAATATTGATATTTGCGTGAATGAGATTATTCTGCAAGATGAGCATGTATCCAATTAGGTAATGATATTAAATTATCAAGACGATTATCATATCCGTTGCAATTTATATGATGAATGTCATATCCATCTTTTTTTATTTTAAAAGCTTCTGCAATTAATGGATATACCTTTACATAAGCTCCAATAGTATTCACATTTTCTAAACACTTTTTTTCCCATTTTTCTTTATCCAAATATAAATCTCCGTTTTCTTTGCGTTGTGGAATTATAAGTCCTTTATGACTTTTATATCTAACTCTACCGAAGTTACTTAGATAATATTTCCCATTCCCATATTTAGCCCAAATTTCATCTGGTAAATCTTCTTCTGAAATATATACAGAACTATCATAATTTTTATTATCAGTACTACTAATTTCTGAATCCAA
The DNA here is from genome assembly GCA_045586965.1 of Candidatus Gastranaerophilaceae bacterium. Taxonomy (GTDB): domain Bacteria; phylum Cyanobacteriota; class Vampirovibrionia; order Gastranaerophilales; family Gastranaerophilaceae; genus CAG-196. The sequence goes on from JAZNBJ010000007.1 coordinate 11,402, forward strand.
TATTTCTTTTAGTTTAATTGCTTTTAATAATAATTTTTCAATCTCTTCTTTTATCATTTACCCCTTTTACCCCACTTCAAATCCATGCACATAAGAGTGTTCTTCTTTTGTTAATAACACCAAATTCTCAACAGTATTGTAATACCCGTCATTTGTTATGTGATGAACGTGATATCCATCACCTATTATTTTACCAAGAAATGTATATGCAACAAAATTGTAAATATAATCTTTTCTCAAGTTTTCATCTGCGAGTGTAACATATCCTATCTTTTCATCTTTTTGTTCTTGGATTTTACCTTGATATTTAATTCTGCCAAGATTACTAACTGTATAATCTTTATCAATTGGAAATTCTTTCCAAATTTCGCTTTTTAAATTATGTTCAGAATAATTAAATGAAGGCGAGACACTTCTTCTTATATCTAAATCATTGAATAAAGGCTGATAATTGTCTAACTTATTTTTTAATTCATCAAGCCAAGCATAATAATTGATTTTATAAGTTTTTAAATAATCTTCCTTTTCACTATTTGTCATAGTTTGAGAATTATTAATTTGTTCTTCCATATATTCATAACTATGTATTCTATCCATAAAGCTAACCTTTCATTATGTTTTGATACATTTTTTCTACAGTTTCAAAATATATATCTTTCAATTGCTTCGGTGCAATAATTTTTACAGAATCTCGCCATTTTAGAATTTCTGTTATAATTTCCCATTCACCACTAGCTTTAAAAGTAAGTGTATAACTTCCGTCATCATTCCATTTTCCCTTCTGTGTTGGGTGAAAATTATATTCAGAAGCGTCTTTTGCAGAATCTGAATTAAACAACAATTCAACATCATAGATTTCGCCTTGATAAATCCCAAAAGCTCGATTTGCAAATTCTTGCAGATTAAAGTTTTCATCTTTTTCAAAATAAGTATCAGTTAATTCAACATTAGTTAGCTTTGATAGTCTATAAGTCCAAACTTCTTTAGCCCAACCATTATGAGCAATCAAATAAGCTTTATCCGAATAAATTATCCCATAAGGGTTTAATGTAACATCTTTATCATAATATTTACCCCTAATTTGTTTTTGGGTAAGAATAGAATCATTAATTAATCTTATTGTATCTAAATTAATACTTTCTCTAAAGCCTTGCCTTACAGTAAATGCTTGTCCTATAAGTAATTCTTCAACATCAACTTTTGAAATTTTATTAGGATTTAATGCTTCAATTTTTGCAATAATTTCTTGTATTTCTTTTTGTTTTGCAGGTTCTTTAATCTGTTTTTTACACAATTCTAAATTAGCAAAATCAGCTTGTGTAAAACTAATGAGCCAATTCATAGTGCCTTTTTTAAATCGCCATCTTTTCTTTTTATCTAGCGAATGTTCAACTTCTTCGATTTTATCAGGAAATTTCTCAAACAAAACAGCTTTCATTCTTTCAGCAGAACGTCTGCAGCAATTAAACTCCTCTGCAATATCATCAATAGTCAAGCCACAGTAGCTGTTTTGCATAAGTATCGCAAGTTCGATTATTTCATTTGCTTTATTTAATCTAGACATCCTTACCTCGTTAGCTTTATACTAACATAATACAATACAAGTGCGTCAATTTGTGTCGCACCTTAGATTGAATTTTCATCAATAGCAGAATTTATAGCATCTTTTAAGACATCAATATACTTCGCTTTTATATTTTCTACTCGTTCAGATATAATTTTTTTGATATTTTCTCTTGTAGCACATTTGCAATATTCATCTAATGTAAGAATTACTGAATGTTCAGTCCAAAACCAGCCATTACTGCTTTTTTCTGAAAAACTAACACCTTTATCCTTTAATTTTTGTATTAAAAGACTCTGTTTTTCTATGTTTTTGTCTAATTGTGGAGCAAATAAAATTTCTATCCATAAAAAATCATATCCATCTTTAAAATTTCCGAATTTTATATTTACAATATTATTATTTGTTTTCCATTCTCCAAACTTAAGCTTTTGTTTATTGGTAATTCCTTCTGGCAAGCATAATACTACGGAAGAACCTTCAAATAAAATACTATCTTTGTCTATGTAATCTTTTTCTCTTAAAACTTCATCCAAAACACATGCAATTTCTTTTTGAGGATTACCATGTTTATTTATCAAATCAATTGCAGTTTTATGTTTTCTATAAATTTGAGCACAAATTTTACCTATATTATCTTTATCCATAATATCCCTTTCTATGATTTTAATATAATGATCGATTGTCATAAGTATTTCACTACTGATTTTATCTGCTCTGGATTTTTTAGTTTCTTCAAGTACAGCTTTTACTATGCTGTAATCTACGAAGATATAGGGTTTTTCTACATCTTCTTGTTGAGGTTTTAAGTAGATATAAAGTTTTTTGTATGTGTCGTTTGGATATTTGTTATCAACGATTTCCCTATATCTTGCTAATTGTTCGTCATGTTGGGCTGTATCAATCTTGTTTTCTATGACAAAAACAAAATGGTTTGTATTATCAACAAAGAGCAAATCAATATACTCATATTCCCTGTACACATCTACATTAGACATTTCCCAATAGTCAATGTCAAAAATTGAAGGTACATTATAAGTGTCTTTACGAGTTTTATTCTCAGACTCTGGAATTTTTAATTCGATTTCGATTCCATTAATCTTTTTAATTTCGTTTTTCTTCTTTAGTAAGACTTTTTTAAGAAACTCTTTTAGGAAGTAATCATTCATTCCATGAGTTTCATTAGGGTCTAATAACCAAGCTAAAAAGTTTGAATGTCTAATTTCAGCTCTTGTCAATCTTAAACAATCAAAGATATTAAACCCCTCAAACTTTTGCTCTAGTTCCTTGAGTTGTTCATCACAAATAAAATTTTCTAATAATTGTATCTTATCCATACTCACCTTCTGAAATAATTTTCAACTTATAAATTATCAACAAGTATTCTTAAATTATTCGTACCAATCTTTTAAGTATTCTTTGATATCTTCAATTATATCATATTGATGTTTTTTAATTCATCAAAATCAGCTTTTATTTTTTCAGCAACTTTGTCATATGTATAACTCCTTTCTTATCTAATATTTATAGCTTGGTATACAATTACGACAAAGTGTATTGGATTCAAAAAGTATCATAATTTGGACCATTTTCAAAAAAGACTTTATCAAAAATTAAGTTAAATGAACAAATTGGACCATAGCTATTTTTTCTTATTATTATTTCTGCCAGATTATTTTCAGATTCAAGATTATAATATTCTTCTCTATAAATTACTGCTGCTAAATCTGATATTTCTTCAAGTTGAGTTGTATTTTTTATATCTACTAATAAAGGTCGCTTATCTGTTCTTTTTTCAACAGCTCTTGAAATTTGGGAAAGTATAAAAGTACATAAATTATATTTTTGTGTGAGTCCTTTTATTTTTAAAACAATATCATCTAGGGGGAAATCTTTTTGAGGTCTAAATTGTTGAATTTCATCTATAAAAATATACTCAGGTTTAATTTCTTTAATAACAGATTCAAATTCATCAATAGTCAAATTAGATTTTGCTAGTATTGATAAATTGCTGTTTTTTAAATCAATAATTGCATTTTTATATTCCTCAATATCTGCATAAGGTTTCTTACAAAAATTTTTAACAAACTTTTTTTCAATAATATTTTTAGAATCAGATAGGCTAATATAAAGGACTTTTTTATTTTGCCTGAGTAAATGATTAGAGATAGTAATTGCAAAAGATGTTTTTCCAACAGCAGGTCTTGAAGCAATTGTAATAATTGAATTTTCTTCACCAAACTCTTTTAAAAATATATCTAACTCCTCAAAACCAGTAGTTATTTTATTTTCCTTAGATTTTGTGAGAGAAGCAATCTCTAGTCCAAATTTGTACATACATTTTCCTTTCTTTTTTAACTGCTAACAATTTTTATTATAGAAAGGATGTATGACAAAATAAGTCGCAAATATAACAACTTATATAAAACAATAATCAAACTGTAGAAATTTTCTCAAAAAGATTTCAAAGTCTTGGTTGTAGCGTTCACCGGTTATGAGTTTTGAGATATAGCTTTCTGTTAGGTTTAAGTGTTTTGCAAGTTTTTTCTGGCTTATTGCTGCTTGCATAAGTTTAAACCTTATCATCTGCTCACGATGATAAAGAAAATGACTACCGCCGTTATTCATATTATTCGGGCTCTTTGCCATTTTTTGTTCAAGTTGTTGAATTTGTTTTCTTAGTTCCTTTTTCATAAAATTCCTTGGAGTAAATATTTTCTCACACACATTTTAACTCTGTTTTTAAAGATTACAAGTGTGTCCGAATGATACGAATTAAGTCGAAAACAGTTCCATTCTTCCGACTTGAGAGTAATTAATGAAATGCGTAGCCGGTGCGTAAGCACTACGATGGCGACGTAGGATAATTGAGCCTATGAGCCGACTTAGGCGAATACAGGCGAAATACCCACAGGAGCTAAAAGTAATGACAGACGAAAAATACATTACAATCAAAGAGTTAGCAGAACTAAAAGGCGTAAGTACCAGAGCTATTAGGCTTTCAAGGGGTAAATATATTACTCGAGATATCAATGTAAAAGGCGGAAAGAGTTTTGAGATTCTATTATCAAGTATTGAACCTGAATTGCAGGAAAAATATTTTTCAAAATTTGTTCCAATTTTATCTGAAAAACAGCTTCCTGCACCACTTGATTTTCATAAACCAGATAAGGCTAAAACAATTGCGCTTGCAAGATTGGATTTATTAAATCTTTGGAAAAAAGAACGCAAAAATCAACAAAATAAAATGCAATTTGATACAGATTTTTTGAGTGCATACAACGCACGAGTTTTGTATCCTGAAATTTATGCAAAACTTGGAAAAGTCTCAATCGGTACTCTTCAAAGATGGAAAAGAGTTTTAGGGAATAGCAATAACTACGAACTTTTAATCCCAAATTATCATTATGAAGATTATTCAAGAACCTGCTTAACGGATTATGAAAAACAAATATTTTTGAAACTACTTTTGCACCCAAATAAATTTAGCATAGGAAAAGCTATTTCTTTGACTCAATACGTTCTTAAAACTCAGGGTGCTGAATATATCCCTGCTCCGCCTACGTTTAGAAGGTTTGCAAATTGGTATAAGGCGAATTTTTTTGATAAATGGACACTTTTGCGTGATGGCGAAAAAACTTTAAAAGAAGAGGTTATCCCACACATTAAAAGAGACATCTCTAAAATAGAAGTTGGTGAAGTTCTTGTAGCTGACGGAAAACGATTAAACTTCCAAGTAATAAATCCGTTTACGGGCAAACCTTGTAGAGCAACATTGATTGGGTTTTTGGATTGGAAATCAACTGCGTTGGTCGGATATGAAATAATGCTAGAAGAAAATACGCAAAATATAGCATCAGCTTTAAGAAATGCGATTTTGAATTTAGGCAAAATACCAAAGTTTGTTTATCTTGATAACGGAAAAGCATTTAGAGGTAAATATTTCTTGGGTAGTTCTAACTTTGACGAAATAGGTTTAAAAGGCGTTTATGAAAAACTTGGGATTATAACTGTTTTTGCTAATCCATATAATGCAAGAGCAAAAGTTATTGAAAGATTCTTTTTAGAAATGCAGGAAAGTTTTGAAAAATTGCTTCCGAGTTACATTGGAACAAGTATAGAAAATAAGCCTGCAAGACTAAGAAGAAATGAAAAGTTTCATAGCGAAATTCATACTGAATTTACCCCCACTATTCAACAAACAATACAGATGATAAACAGTTGGCTTGAGTATAAAAACTCTTTGCCGTGTCCGAACGATAGAACAAGAAGCATCAAAGAAATGCTCGATAGCATTGAGCGACAAGAAATAAACCCTAGAGAATTGGATGATTTGATGATGGCTCAAGAAATCAAAACTATTACAAGTCAGGGAATAAGATTTTTGAAAGCGGATTATTACAATGATGCACTTTATGGCTTGAGACAAAAGGTGATAATAAAATACAGCCTGTTTGATTTGAGTTATATCAATGTTTATACAACAAGTGGTAAGTTTTTATGTAGAGTAGACAGAATTACACTAACTCATCCGCTTGCACATTACACTAGCGAAATTAAGGATATTGAAGACCACAAACAGAAAATTCAAAAACAAAAACAGCTTAAAAACAAAACAATAAAAGCTTGTAAGGAGTTTTTGAACATTGAGGATTTAGAGATTTTAGAGTGCCAATTGGCAGAAAAAGAAGAAGAAATTTTATCACAGCCAGCTGTTCCAAAAATAGAAGTCAAAAAAGAAAAACCTGAAAAATACAATCCTGCTGTCAAACCATTATTTAAGACAAGCCGAGATCGATATGAATACTTAATGAAATATGGTTGCACTTGTAATGATGACAGAGTTTGGCTTATGGCATATAAAGATTCAAAGGAGTATAAACAATATGAAACCGTTATTTGTTAAAACCAAGAATGTCAAAGGATTTATCAATCTTATTCATAACCTAAAAAATAAACCGGAGAATATAACTAAAATCGGATTGGTATATGGAAATGCAGGACTTGGCAAAACTAAAACAGCACTTTATTTATCAATCCAATATGATGCAATCTATATCAGGGCAACAAGTTCCATGAGTCCAAAGTGGATGCTAGAAGAAATTGCAAAAGAGCTTGATGAAATCCCAAGATTTTATACTGCTGATATTTTTAGACAATGTATTAATGCCTTAAAAACAAATCCGCAAATGATTATCGTTGATGAAATTGATTACTTGCTCGCCGATTTTAGAACGATTGAAACTTTGCGGGATTTACATGATGAAACAGGTGTTCCGATAGTTTTAGTTGGAATGCAACTTGCAAAGCACAAGCTCAAAAAACATACACATCTATTTGATAGAATCTCTGAAATCTATAATTTTACTGAGTTTGAATACGTAGAATTAGTAAAAACGGAAGAAAAATTCAAGATTATTGATAAAAATATTGAATGCAAAAATTTTGATATTACAGTTGTTCAAGCTTGTGAAATGTTTTTAGATTTAAAACAACAAAATCTTACAGAGCAATCTTGTCAAGCATACAAAACATTTGTCTATTCAAAAATAATTCCGTATTTTAAGGATATTTTACTTAAAAATATAACCATTAAGGATGTACAAAGTTTTAAAAGATATTTACAAGAAAATAAAGTTTCAGAACCAAGAATTAAAAATATTTTGGCACTCTTAAATCAGATAATAAAATATTTTCAAAACGAAGGCTATATTGAAAAAACTTGCGTTTTTGAAGTAAAAAGAATTGCAGATATACCTAAAAGACAAAAACCAATTTTAACACCAGAACAAATGACGCAACTTTTTAGAATACTTAAAAAGAAATACTCATATATGCTTCCAATTGTTCAAAAAATGAACACACTAAAACAACCTTTGAACACCATTTTAATAGGGAGTGAACAACAGAAAAAATCACTCAAACGCAAAATCAGAAAAGATTTTTACAAAATAAAACAAGAAATGGGATTAGAAAATTATAAGCTAGATGATTTGAGATATTGTAACAAATAACAAAAAGTGTTAATATAGCATGCTTGTTTGCGTAAAAAAGTGTAATAATGTATTGAGTTTTTGCGTAAAAAAGTGTAAAATAATATTAATATTAAGAGTAAAAAGGTGTAAGAATGAAAAGAAAGTTGTTAAATAATTTAATTGAATGGAAAAATGATAAAAACCATAAACCATTGGTTCTGGAAGGTGCTAGACAAGTTGGTAAGACTTGGTTAATGAAAGAATTTGGCTGGACTCAATACAAAAAAGTTGCATATATCAACTTTGATAGAAATGAAAAGATGTGCAAGGTTTTTGAAACTGATTTAGATACAAACAGACTTATTACGGCTATTGAATTAGATGTTGATTTTAAAATTACACCAGAAGATACTCTAATTATATTTGATGAAATACAAGAGTGTCCAAGAGCTATAACCTCACTAAAATACTTTAATGAAGATGCTCCTCAATATGATATTATCGCTGCTGGAAGCTTGCTAGGAGTTGCTCATCACTTTGGAACAGGTTTCCCGGTGGGAAAAGTTGAATTCTTAAGACTATATCCTTTGAGTTTTACTGAGTTTTTGGATGCAATGGGAAAAGAACAATTTGTAGAGCTTATTGAAAAACAAGACTTTGAAATGATAAAACTTTTCAATACAAAATTCGAAGACTTATTAAAACAATATACTTATATTGGAGGTATGCCAGAAGTTGTTCAGGATTTTGTAAATAATAAAGATTTCAAAAAAGTAAGAACTATTCAAAAAAGAATCCTTTCTTCTTATGAAAAAGATTTTTCAAAACATATACCAGCTAATACGGTAGAAAAAGTTCGAATGTTATGGAACTCTGTACCAACACAATTAGCAAAAGATAATAAAAAATTTATTTATAACGCAATTAAAAAAGGAGCTCGTGCTAAAGAATTTGAAACAGCTTTAACTTGGCTAAAAGATGCCGGTTTAATATATCAAGTTTATAAAATTACAAAACCTGGCTTGCCAATTGGTGCTTATGAGGATTTAGATTCTTTCAAACTTTTTGTACTCGATGTTGGGCTTTTAGGGGCTTTGGTAAATTTAGATGCAAAAACTATTCTGGATAGATATGAAATTTTCCAAGAATTTAAAGGTGCAATGGCAGAGCAATATGTTTTGCAACAGTTTAAAACAATTAAGGATTTACCCGTTTATTATTGGACAAACGAAACAAGTCGCTCTGAAGTTGATTTTGTAATTCAGGTAGATTCAAAAGTAGTTCCTGTAGAAGTAAAAGCAGCAACTAATTTAAAGGCTAGAAGTTTAAAAATATATATGGAACAATTCAAGCCAGAATTAGCGTTGAGAACATCTCTGGCTGATTATAAAAAAACTGATAATCTTATTGATTTGCCGTTATATGTAATAGAAAATTTAAATAATTTTTAACAATAAAAAATGAGAAATACTAATCGTTTATTAATACGTTTAAATAAAGCTGTAGATTGCTCAAATTCAAAATATTTATCAGAAAAAGCACTTGCTGTGATATTATTTGATAATCTTATAGAAACACACCTTTATCATTTATTAACATACAATATG
>JAZNBJ010000008.1:0-23562 GCA_045586965.1 Candidatus Gastranaerophilaceae bacterium
TTTGGTCCATCAAGCCCTCTTTCTTATACTAATTTATATTATATACTATATGTAAAAAAATTTAAAGAGCTAAGAAAATGCTTTACTTTTAATTAAATAAAGTTAAACTGTAATTATGAGAAGTAGATTATTATATATTGTATTATTATTCTTTTTTATTCAGTCAGCAGTATACTCTGAAGATTGGGATAGCTTCACAGATTTAGACAAGGCTTGGGAAACTCAAAAACCTGTTGCTAATCAAGATTATGAAAAAGTGATCAATGCTTTGCAAGAAAAAAAAGATAAAAAAGAAAAGAAAAAGCGTAAAAAACTTTTTAAAAAAATTAGCGGAGGTGGAACAAGCTTGCATAAAGAGCTTAATCCTGATAGCGAAATACAAGAAATTGATACTTTTGTAAAAAAAGAAGATTTATTGCTTAATGTTCCAGTTGACTTTATTCTTAATGATAAAGTTTTGGAAAGGGGATATTACAAAATTTTAAGCGAAAGAGATGAAAATAAAAATATAATTATTAAATTTTACCAATCTCAATATTTCAAAGGTTCAATAATTGCAACTGAAACCCAAGATGATTATGAACAAGAAAAGATTGATTTTGTTGAAATACAGCCTTTCAACGAGTCGTTTTTAAAATTGATTTTTGGCTCATTAGATTACAATGCCTTTGCATATATACAGTATTTAGAAAATTAATTTAAAAAAATATTTTTTTACTATTGCCATATATTTAAAATATGGTATGATTAAAATTAGGTTAGTGTAAGAGATTAAAATTATTTCAAAATTTAATGCTTATTTGAACCAAATAGATTAAATAAACGATTACAATTTTTTGGTATTGATATAAACTTATTAGAGTGAAAGATTATAATCGGAATAGTAAGAAGTAAAGATGAAAATGCGCAATTATATTAAGAAAAAAGAAGAGAGAAAAGGAATTGACGTGGAATTTTATGAAATCCAAGAATTCTCAACTTTTCGTATGAAACGAGTAAAAAAATACTTGTTTAGCTTGTTGGCGATTATAGCAATTGCTCTTCCACTTGTATTTGTTGTTAATAACAACAAAGTTAATGTTGTGGAATTATCTGAAGACGTAATGATTAAAATGTCTTCAGCTCCTGTTGCGGCTACTGGAGCTGCTAGAACAGGTACAATTGCTATTCCCGCTGGTACAGTAAAGTTGAATCCGTTTTTACCGTATCGTAATCTTGACGGTGCGGCAGTAAGTGGTACTGATGTACCTGCTTATACATTGGTTGAACCACCTGAAGAAGTTGCGGAAGGATCAGATGCTGCAAGAGTAATGGATACTATTGTATCTGGTATTCTGTATGACAAATACAGCCCTTCAGCAATTATAAATATTGAAGGCAGTGATTACCTTGTTAAAAAAGGTGATGTTGTAAACAATTATAAAGTTTTGTGTATTGCTCAAGATAGTGTAACAGTTCAATTGGGTGAAAACACTTATAAAGCTGGTATTGGAGAAATATTAACAGAAGGAACATTGAATCATAATGATGTTTCAAATTTGAATAATAAATTTGGAGGCGCAAGATAATGAGTTACAGTAATATAAAGAGATTTTTGTCGGCAGCGTTATTATTAGCATTTACGACACCTTCAACCTTCGCTATATCATCAGGATATGATTATGCTCCTGGTCGTTCAGCGTTGACGTTTAATTCTGAAGTATCTTTAACAGAAAAAAATGACGTGATTACATTGTCATTGAGAGATTCTGATGTAAAACAAGTGCTAAGAATGTTTGCTGATAAGGCTGGTATGAATATTATTTTCCACAATTCTGTAAGTGGACAAGTTACATTAGATATGGTTGATATGCCAATCAATGAAGCATTTAATTTAGTATTACAAGTTTCAGGTTTGAACTATTATAAACAAGGTTCAACAATGATTGTTATGTCAAAAGCAGCTCCTGACAATGCTGCATATTCAAAACAAGAAATGATGATTTTCCCTGTAAATTATGTTGATGCGGCTGCAATCGCTGAATTCTTGAATAAAAACGTTTTTGGTATGAAAAAAGCAGGTATGTCATCAGTTGACGCAGCTACAGTTAACTCTGCGACAAATGAATTAATTGTATTTGGTATGCCATCTGATGCTGCAATCGTAGAAAAAGTTATTGAACAATTTGATAGAGAGCCATTTTCAAAAACATTTGCTGTTAACCATACAACTCCAGCAGAAATGGCTGATATGATTTGTAACGTATTATTACCTTCAAGAGGTATAAGCGCAAGCAAATCAAGCGGTTCTGGCAACCGTAAAACATATGCACCATCTCCTGGTACTAGTACTGGTGGTGCTGCTGGTATAATGACTGGTGCAGCTTCATCAACTTCTGATATGAAGTTGGGTGAAGGTATTGTTGCTTGTTCTGCAACTTCAGCTGCTGCAAGCTCAGTTGTTGCACCGTTTAATATGCAAAATTTATCAATAGCTTACTTCCCACAAAGAGGTACTATCACTTTGATGGGTGGTTCTGAAGCTCAAGCAGCAATGATTGAAAACTTTATTAAAGCTAATGATATCAAACAACCTCAAGCTTTGTTAGAGGTATCTATTGTTGAACTTACAGAACAAGGTAGTAAAGAATTCCAAAACAATTGGAACTTGTCATCAGATGGATGGGGCTTTGGCTTCGATGCTAATGGTTTCACTGCAAACAGAATGGCAGGTGCTGGTAATAGATGGATTCCTGCAGTAAACTATGTGTTTAACAATGGTGTTGCGGATTCTACTGGTAATATGATTAGTGATTCTAAATTACCTTATCTAAAAGATGGTGAATGGATTGTTCCTCAACAACAAGTTCAAAACTATATGATGAAAATGCCTATGCATACAAGAGTTTCTTGGAGCATGAAATATTTAATCGAAAATAGCAAAGCAAGAGTTCTTGCTAATCCAAAGATTTTGATTACAAATGGTCAAGAATCTATAATCGACTTAACTCAAGACTATGTAGAAAAAGTTACTGCTGAATACTTAACATCTTCAACAAATGGTGATGGTGCAACAGGTACAGCTCAGAAAAACTATACTATTGGTGAAGACTTAGGTATTAAAGTTACTTTAACACCATTCATTTCACCAGAAGGTTATGTAACATTAAATATTAAACCTGAGTATTCTACAATTGCTGAACAAATATATGGTCAAGGTGAGGTATTTGGTGTATTAGACTTAGCGGCTACATTGTTAAGCAGAAGAAACTTAGATTTGAAAAACGTAAGAATTAAAGACGGTGAAACTCTAGTTCTTGGTGGTATGATTCAAGAAACTGAACAAAAAACTGTTACTAAAATTCCTGTGTTAGGTGACTTACCTCTAGTAGGACCTTTATTCAGATCTTCTTCAACTGCTAAAGCTAAATCTGAATTGGTAATTATGATTACACCAAAAATCATGAATGACGGCGAAGGTAATTTTTCAGACTTGTTATAAATATGACTAATCAGATAGAGAAACTTAAAAATAGTATAAAAAAAGAATACTTAAAAGACTTTGAATTAAACCTGATGAAAACATCAGGTTTTATTCCAGTTGACAAGAGGCAGTCAGACTTTTTTGTAATTCTTAATAAAGATAATTTTGTAAATAAACCTGAAATCGAATCTATCATAAAAGAAAAGTTTGAAGGTTTAACACCAAAATTTATTCCAGTTGAATCAAATGATTTTGTAACTTTATTCGACATGGTTAATGCTCAAACACAAGTTCAGAAGGTTGAATCTGAGAGTGAAGAACCAAAAGAACCTACTGCAGAAGAGATGTTGGTGACAATTGGTTGGTTAACTCAACAACAGCTTGATGAGTGTATTCAATTGTCTGAACAAAAAGGTCTGCCATTAGATGTTATATTTAGAGATAAAACATATTTATCATATGACAGAATTGTTTCATATTTAAAGAAAAAATATGGTTGTCCAGTAGTTTCAAAATCGAATATAACAGTTGACCGTACGATTTTAAAATTATTACCTGATGATTTTATTGAAAAGAAACGTACTATTACAATGTCAATGGAAGGTAATAAGCTTGCAGTTGCAATGGTTGATCCAACTGACAGATATACAATTAGAGAAGTTTCTTTATCGACAGGTCGTTCACTAAATGTTTATTGTATTCCTTCTTTTGAATATGAAGCTTTTGTAAAAGAGTATGCTGACCATAAGAAAAATGCTCAAGCTTCAAAAGAAACAGAACGTATTATTCAAAGTATTGAAGAAGAAGCAGCACAGTTTGATAGTGAAGAATCATTGTGGGCTCAAGTTGAAAAAGAGCTTCAAGATTCAAGTGGTAATGTTGCAAAATTCGTATATAAAATTATTACAGATGCAATTGATGCAAAAGCTTCAGATATTCACATAGAGCCTCGTTTAGGATACTATGTTGTTCGTTTACGTTCAGACGGCATTTTGAAAAAAGTTCTTGAAATTCCTGGTAGTATTGAACAGGCAGTTATAACACGTTTTAAAGTTCTTGCAAGGATGAACATTGCTGAGCACAGACGTCCTCAAGACGGTACTTTTTCGATTAAATACAGTGACAGAATGTATGATTTCCGTATAAATACTCTTCCTGTTTCTGGAAAAGAAAAAGTTGTTATTCGTATTCTTGCACCAGCTGTAAGTTTAAAAACATCTGGCGAAAAGATGGTAATTGCAGGTGCTTCAGAAGAAGATTTAACAAAAATACATGACATGGTTCAATGTCCAAATGGTATTATTTTAACATCTGGTCCAACAGGTTCTGGTAAAACAACAACTTTGTATACAATATTAAAAGCCTTAAATAAAGAAGACGTTAATATTACAACAATTGAGGACCCAGTTGAAATTAAGCTTGAGGGTATTAACCAATCACAAGTTAACCCAAAAGCTGATATTACATTTGCATCTTGTATGAGAGCAATATTAAGACAAGACCCTGATATTATTCTAGTCGGTGAGATTCGTGACTTTGAAACATTAGAAGTTGCGATTTCTGCAGCTCTGACAGGTCACTTAGTATTAAGTACTGTTCACACTAACTCAGCTGCTGCTACAGTTACTCGTTTGATTGAAATGGGTGCAAAGGATTACTTGGTATCTTCAACACTGACTGGTGTAATTGCGCAACGTCTTGTAAGAAAGCTTTGTGATAAATGTAAAGAAGCTTACTTCCCATCTGAGGAAGAAGCAAGACATATTTCTAATAGCCCAGAGGTACAGCAACAGCTTATGAAAACCAAACTGTATAAAAAGAAAGGTTGTAAAGATTGCGGATACTTGGGTTATGCAGGTCGTATTGGTATTTATGAAATTATGCCAATCACTAGAGAGATTAAGAAATTGATTGCGCAAGGTGCGCACGATATTGAGATTGAGGAAGCAGCAGTTGCAGCTGGTATGAAGACGCTGAAAACTTCTTGCTTAAATCATATTTTAGACGGTAATACAACATCAAGTGAGTTTGTGAGAGTCTTAGGCTACGCAAATGAGTAGAAATATAGGAAGTTTATAAGACTTCTGTCTATATAGAAATGAGGTATAAATGCCAATATACAGTTATATAGCACTAAAACAAGGTAAAGAAATCATCAAGGGTGAAGTTACTGCATCAAATTTAAAAGATGCCCGTGATATTATCCGTAAGATGGGATATGTTCCTACAAAGATTTCTGAATATGTTGATTCTAAACAAAAACGTGGTTCTGGCATTACTGCGTTGTCTTTAAAAGATAAAATTGACTTCATTTCTACATTACAAATATTGTTAACATCAGGTATTCCTGCTGTTGAATCTTTGATGTTTATGGAGCAAGAGGCTGCAAAGAAAAAGATTCGTGACATGTCAAAGATTTTAAAAACTCAAATTATGTCAGGTTCAACTTTTGCAGATACATTAGCACGTTATCCAGAAGTTTTTGGCTATATCTTTATCGGTTTGATTAAAGCAGGGGAAGAAGCCGGTGAATTGGAAAAAACATTAGGTCGTATTAAAGACTTGTTAACAAAACAAGAGAATACAAAATCAAAAGTTATTGGTACATTGATGTATCCGACGTTCGTTATTGTTTTGGCTTTCTTAATTACATTAGTAATGTTATTATTTGTATTCCCTGCGTTTAAGGAAATGTTTGCACAACAAGAAAAAGCATTACCACTTATTACGTCTATGATGATTAATATGGGTGATTTCTTGAAAGAATATTGGTTTACAATTCCTTTATTCTTATTGGCATTTGTTGTGTTCTGTATTGTAACAGTAAAATGGCAACCTGCACGTAATATATTAGATAAAGTAGTATTGAAGATACCTTTGTTGAATAATTTGATTTTATATTCAAACTTTTCGAACTTCTTATCAGTACTTAGCGTATCATATGATGCAGGTATTCCGATTGTTGACTGTTTGCACTTAGGTGTTATTACTTTGACAAATAGCGTTTTAAGAACTAAGATGAGCGGTGCTATTATTAAGGTTCAACAAGGTATGCAAGTTTCTCAAGCTTTTAAGTCAACTAAGATTGTACCTAGAATGTTGCTATTTATGATTTCAACAGGTGAACAATCAGGTCGTTTGGGTGAAATGTTGGAAAAAGGTGTAAACTTCCTTGATAAAACATTAGACGGTATTATTGATACCTTAACTAAGATGATTGAGCCAATCATGTTGATTGTAATCGGTGGTATTGTACTTGTAATGGCGTTAGCACTATACTTACCATTGTTCCAATCTTACATGAGCTAAGAATAGATGATAAAGGAATGAGGCATAATGGAAGAAAAAGGTCAAATCTCTGAATTAACAACTTCAGCATGGAGAGAAAAGGTTTATATAGAAACTGCTGAATACATTATCCGTGGATACATCTTTATGCCTAAGATTGGTAAGAAGACACGTCTTTTATCTGAAGTTTTGAATACTAATAAAAGCTTTATTGCTGTTAAAGAATGTACAATGGAATCAAAATTGAATCCTGCAAGATGCATCGAAGAGCATGAGTTTATGCAAGTCAACATTTCAACAATATTATTGATGAGACCGCTTCATGACTAAGACTTACGTTATAACAGGTGCAACATCTGGGATTGGAAAAGCTTTATTAGAAAAATTGGCTGACGGAAATATAGTCTTTGCCAGCTATAGAGATGAAGAAAAAGGTAAAGAATTAGAACAAATTTCTAATAATATTTACCCGTTTTATGTTGATTATGCAAAGCCAGAGACTGTCAAAAATGCTGTTGATTATATAAAATCAAAGTGCGAAAAAGTTGATACTTTAATCAATATAGCTGGTTGTGTTGTTGCTGGTCCAATTGAATTGATTTCTGTTGATGAAATAAGACGTCAATTTAATGTAAATGTTTTTGGCCATTTGGAAATCTCTCAAGGTTTGGCTTCAATTATGAATAATGGCAAGATTATTAATGTAAGTTCAATGGCAAGCTTTGGAATATTTCCGTTTATTTCACCATATTGTGCTTCAAAACGTGCTTTAGATATGTTTTTCAACTCTTTTTTAATAGAAAATAAACGCAATATTAAAGTCGTTTCTATTAAACCTGGAGTAATTTCAACACCGCTTTGGGGGAAATCTATTAAAGAAAATTCTGCATCATTGATTAATTGCGAAGGCTATGAAAAAGAGATGGAATATGTTTCAGCCAATGCTCGTAAGAATGAAGAAAAAGGCTTAAGTGTAGCAAAAGTTGTAGAAACGATACTAAAAGCAGATAATGCTAGAAATCCTAAACTAAGCTATACAGTTGGAAAAGATGCTTTTTGCGCACATTTAATCTCAAAATTACCTCAATGCTTGATAAACAAACTTGTTAAACTTGGTATTAAAATAAGAATGGGAAAATAAATTCTTTAATTTCTGTAGGTTGGGTTTGCTAACCCAACATTAATGTTATTGCCTTTGTAAAGCCGATTTGCTACAATTGTTTTTCGCATAAAAAAAAGACCTTGAGTATTTTACCAAGGCCTGTCCGTTTAAATAAGAAGAGAGAGCTTTATATATCTATATAAAGTTTCGAACAAAAAATAATTTGCTAGTTATGATTTGAAAACTTAACAAAATGTTACATAATTACAATTTACTTCATTTTGAACAATTTTTATTCTTTTTCGTTATACTAATATAAGAGGTAAAAACAATGGATAATAAATGTTCAAAATACGAAGGCTTATTTGTTTTTTCAGATGAAGAAACTTTGAATAAACATATTGCAGAATGTGATGATTGTAAGGCTGAACATGAAAAAATGCAGAAAGTTTCTGATTTGTTGAGCGAAGTAAAATTTTATTATCGTTCAAAAAAATGCAGAGCAATGAAGCTAAAAGCTGTTTGTGCATTATTAATGTTTATGTTTTTTAGCGCAACTTTCGGGGTTGTATCAACAGATTCAGATTTAGGCGATGCTCTCATGTATGGTGATACGCTTAGTGCTGAAGATTTAGGATTTCCTGTTGATTCGTACGGCTTGTTAATGGTGGATGATGAATTTTAACGATTTAATTAAATCAAACAAACAAAATGTAAAAAATATTATTAGATTAATAACAAAACAAGATAACGAAGACTTGGAACAAGAAGTCTATATTAAAGTGTGGAAAAACGCAGATAAGTACGAAGAACGTGGAAGTTTTAAGAGCTGGATTAGTACTGTTGCAAAAAATGTATCAAGAGATTATTTAAAATCAGCTGGTTTTAAAAATTCAATGAATACAACATCTGATGAATATGCTTTAGAATGTGTTAAAGATAATAAAGTTTCACCAGAAGTAAAAATAATGAGTTCAGAAAGACAGAGCCGTATTATTTCTGCCGTTGAAGAACTTAAACCGAAGTTTAGAGAAGTTATTGTACTTTGTGAAATAGAAGGCTATACTTATGAGGAAGCTGCAAAAAAATTAAAATGTCCTTTAGGAACAATAAAATCAAGAATATACAATGCGAAAAAAGAATTAGCGACAAAATTAGAAGATTTATTATAGAGAGGTGTTTATGAAAAAAAATTTGGTATTGATGTGTGCTTTAGCAATGACAGTTGCAACAGTTAGCGCAGCTGAAAATGTAAAGCCTACTAACTTAAATCCAGTTGTTCAACAGAAGGTAGCTGATAAAAAAATGATGCGTGACAATGCGTTTGAACGCCGTTTAGAACTTACAGAAGTCCAAAAATTAAAAGCAAGACAAATTCGCCAAAGTGGTCACGAAAAATTATTACCAGTAATTGAACAAATAAAATCTAAGAAGCAAGAGGCAGAAATGATTCGTCGTTCAAGAATGGCAGTTCAAATGCAAGAAGAAAAACTTGCAGTTATTGACAAAGAATTAAAAGTTCTAGAAAAGCAAGCAAATGACATTAGAAAATCTAATATGAGAGAGTTTGAATCTATTTTAACAAGACAACAAAAACGAACTCTTAAAGAAATGAAGAAAGAAGGTAGAAGAAAATATCATTCTGCGCACCCTGCAAATATGCAAAGAATGATTCCAAATCCAGGATTTATGCCAAAACCTTCTGTGCAAACAAAATAATAAAAAAGTCCCGAGAAACAACTCGGGACTTTTTTTTATTATTAAATATCTAGCCTTTTTCGATCATTATGTCGTGTGTCATTTGTGCAACCTGAGCAACTTGAGGATGCTTATCTTGAGATGCAAGTTTTAAAATCTCAAGTGTTTCTTCTTTGTATTCTGGTCTATAGCAGATTTGTAATGCGTCAATAGCAGCAATTCTTATTAACCAATTTTTGTTGTATCTTAATGTATCTACAATTTCTGCCATTCCAGGTAAATCTGTTAGAGGAACAGTGTTGCCAGAAACTTTTTTAACATCATCTGCATAAGTTCTTGATAGAACTGCAATGATATACATTGCATATTCTTTATTTCTTTCAGCTTGTTCCATAGAGGTCAATGTCAATGCGGTATTAATTTCTTCCCCTGTTAAATCTGGATAAGGAATTTCTGTTTCTTCAAGTTTTTCACCTTTTGATTGCGCAATCGCAAGTACTTCTAAATTGGCAAGAGCTTTGTCTCTGATTTCGATTTGTTCTTTTGAAGGTGCTTCAAGTTTAGTGGTGTCTTTATTTAATATATCAATCAAACTTGAAAATACATCTGATTTAATATATTCAGGCAACAAATCAGGCTCTACAGCGGCAATTTTTGCAATTTCTTCCATCTGTAGAGCTTGAATGTCGTAATTTTCGCTTCTTAGACTGGTAATAGTTTTTTCTATATCAACAGTCTTTGTATTGTTGTTCTTGTTTGCTTTGAAAGAAAGACCATTGAAATTGACTTCATTACCTAGATTTTTTTTTTCAACCTCTGGAGAGGTTACGTTTGGTTCTGGAACTGTTACTACTACTGCTGTTTGTTCATCAACTGGTTCAGCAAATTCTTCGTATGCAACAGGATCAACAGGAATAACAGGAAGTTCTATTGGCATAAAAGTTGCAACTGCGACTTCTGCAGGGATTTCTTCCATTTTAACTACATCAATTGTTGGTCTGTTAACTTCAATATTAATAGCGTTGTAGTTCCCTAAATCAGCTGATTTGAAACCTTCTGGAATAGTTGTTTTAGGATCATTGATTTTGATTTTAACAGCATTGTAGTTTGCATCTGTTGAATTTGTAATTGGTGATACTGATGTCATATTCTTTTCCTTTCAATACAATACACTTACTTAAAACCTCTAAAGACAAAAATTTGCGTTTTTTCAGGCCTTTTTTTACAAATGTTAACATGTTGATATTATCATAAAAACTAAATGATGTTAATTACATCTAAGTCTCTAAATTTAAAGATTTCTTTTGTATTACCTTTGATTTTTTCTTCTGCAAGGATTGTACCAATTATAGCTTCAAGTTGCGCAACCGGCATCATATTGGTCGGTAATTCCTCAAAGCCAAATTCTGTTTTTAAACTTCCTTGCAAAAATTTGCAGTCAGCAGATGATCTTTCTTTGAAATTTGAATATAAATTAAGTTTTTGTCTTGTAAGATAAATCTCAAATCGTGAAATTTCACAACCCTGTTCTTTTAAAGATAGCAATAAATCACTTCCTCGAGTAGAAAATCTTTGCATCCAGTTATCTGTATTAGGAAAATTTCCTAAAGTATGAATCATTTGATAAGGCTTAGAAAGTACTCTCCACTTGCCTTCTAGCATTGTATTATCCCAAGGTAGAGAAACGCATATTGATGAATTTTTCAAAGAAGGATAATTTTCAAAAAACAAGCTAATGTCATTCATTGAAAAAAGCTTATCAATATAAATTAATTTATTTGAAGCAATTTCTCTTACAGCTACGCCACTTTCAACAGAAGAAGTTGGGCCTAATGATAAGCCTACTGCGTGGGTTATCATAGTCCGAAATCCTCATCTTCAGGCATATTCGAATTAAGCTTGATAACTCTTTTTTCTATATTAGGTAAGTTATCAGACTCTTTATCTTCCAAATTTATGTAAAGCTCCATATTTTTGCGAGAAAGCTTTTGGCTTTTTTGTCTTTCTTTTTGTATTTGTTTTTTATTTTCTTCAAGCAGCTTTCTTGCAGCAAGCGAGATTGAATCTCCTTCAACCTTTTTAATTATTTCGGCTCTTTGTGCTTGTATTTTTTCTTGTTGCTGTTTTGTTAAATTAAGTGTGAAATCATTTTTTGCACCAAATTGATTTTTATATTTATTTTTTAATATTAAAATTTCGACTCTTCTATTTGCAGGATCTTTTGGTGAAATTGCAGTTTCAATAGGTCTTGTATCTGCATAACCAACTGCAGAGAATAATGAAGGTGAAAATTTGAATCTATCGATTAAGTATCTAACAACTGAGCATGCTCTTGCTCCTGAGAGTTCCCAGTTAGAAGGGAATTGAGAACTTTTAATAGCATAGCTATCAGTATGGCCTTCTACTATCATGCTATGCAAAACGAATTTTTTGCAGATTAAAACTCCGACTTTATCTAAAAGCTTACGAGCTTCTGGTGCTAGGTATGCAGAAGCAGGCGCAAATAAATATTTGTCGTCAAAAGTTAGCAAAAGCCCTTTTTCTGTGATTTTAGCACTTATGCCGCTTAATTCGCCAATTTCTGTAAGTTCTTTTATTTCTTCGGCAATTTCTTTAAAAGAGTCTTCCTCATATTTTGGACTTATATATTCAACCATAAGTGATGGAATAAAAGAATTTGCTTGTTGTTGGTCAAATATAGATTGACTTCCATCCATAATATCTTCTTGACCTTCTAAAAGTGTATTTTGACTAAAAGCGTGTTTTAAAGATTCTTCTAACTTAGCAAAGTCAACTGCATCAACTTGTGCTAATGCATACAGAACAACAAATGTCGCAAACAGAAGTGTAATAAAGTCTGCGTATGATACTAGCCATCTTTCAAGGTTTTCGTGTTCAGGATGTTTGTGTTTTTTAGCCATTATTCTTTAGTTTCCGTATTATTTTCCAAAATAAATGAGCGTAATTTTCTTTCAATAAGCACAGGGCTTTCGCCAGCTTGGATTGAAAGAACTCCTTCTAATATCATGTTTTTATATAAGAATACATTTTGATATATGAATTTAATTCTGGTACTAAGTGGAATCATTAATAAGTTTGCAGCAAATAGACCGTAAATTGTTGCAACGAAAGCAACCGCAATACCTGCACCAAGTTTTGATGGGTCAGAAAGGTTTTGCATAACTTGAATAAGACCCATAACTGCACCAATGATACCTAATGTAGGAGAATAACCACCGAAAGATTCAAAAACCTTAGCAGCGTTGTTTACATATTGTTCTAATTGCTCAATTTGGTTTTCCATCATTTCTCTTACTAGAGTTGGATCTGTACCGTCGGCAACTGCACCTAGGCCAAGTGTTAAAAGTGGGTCAGAAGCATTGTTAGCTTCTTTTTCAAGAGCAATGATGCCTTCTTTTCTAGCTTTTGTTGCAAAACCACCAATTTCTGTAATTAATCCGTTGAAATTTGATTTTGGCGGGAAAAATACGTCTTTAAGTATTAATATTGCAGCTTTAAGTGTTGCAGGAGGAAAGCTTAATAAAACTGCACCAGTTGTACCACCGATTACAATAAAAAACGCAGTAATTTGTAATAACTGTCCAATGTTTCCGCCTTCCATAGCTTGGCCAATCAGAATCATACCGATACCAAAAAACACGCCTATGACTGCAAATATATCCATAATTATCTCCGATTTTATACTATTCTCTGATTATATTAAACAATAAATTTTCCACTTTGTTATCCTTTAAACGGCGTAAATATTAATAAAAATAGATTATTTTCTAGAAAAAAATATGTAAATATTTATACTCTACCAAAATTGCCGTTCAAAGTTTCAATAGCCATTTTTTCAGCTCTATCTGCACGGGCGAAAGCTCCTTCAAGTCCTGAGTTATCAAAAGTTCTATTTACATTTGCAGCTTCTTGTGAAGGAATATAACGATTTAAAACTTTTGCTTCTGCTTCTTTGCCTAATTTGTTTTCTGTAGAAGGAATATAGCTATGTCTATCATATCCTGTTTTTTCTTCAGTTTTAATAACTTCTGGATTAACGGTTGGAGTTGGAATATATGCATAGTTGTCTTTTTGTGCTTTAGGTTCAGAATTTAATACTTCTTGGCTTACGTTTTGATTAGGTACATATTTTTTATTAGTATCTGACTTTGCACTTTCTTGTTGAATACTTCTATTTGGCTTAAGTGATTCAATTTCTGGATTTGTTTTAATTACGTTTGGATTGAGTTGTGGCTGATTATCTTCTACAACGTCTTGTGGTTTTTTGTTAAATTGTTCATATTGTTCAGGTGTTAATAAAGGCTGAGCAGGTTGATTTTGTTGAATATTTTTTTGATTTAAGCCCCCTTCTGCTGCTAATTTTGCTTGGTTAGCATTAAGAAGTCTTAGGTGTAAATCTTCTTTTGTGAAAGATTTTTGAGCTTTCTTTTCTTCTGCATGAGCTTCGACTTCCATTTCGTCATGAGAACGACCAAAGATTGCGCTAAGTGTTTTATTGATAATACTATCTAAAAATCCCATTAAGCCCATAACTGCTAAAAATCTGATTGGAACATTGCCAAAGTTTTTTAAGAAGTTACCCAAGTTGCCTTTGAGTTTTACAAACAATGATTCGTTTGCAAGTGGTCTGACTGTACCTAAGTCACTAGTAAAGAAACCTGCAATTTTTCTTGCCATTTTTGTAAGCAAGTTTTGTCTGTCAACTTTTGAAAGATTTTTAATTTCTTTTAAAAGTTGTTTTCGAGTTCCATTATATTGTCCTGCTCGATAAGATTCTTTAAGTGCATCAATTTGTGCAACACGGTCGCCTAAACCAGCATTTTTAATACCGCCTAATTTATAAATCCATTGTGTTGCAAGTGGAATAGTAAATACCCAAGAGAATACACCAATGCCATTTTGAACTGCAGTACCGATTTTTTCTTCTCTGTCAGCTTTTACTGTATTCATTATTGCACTAACGATATGTGGAACGATGAATATAAGCATACCCAATTTACCACCACCGAAAGTGAAGCCACGATAAATTTTTTGGATAGCTTGTGACATTATTTTACCAAGTTTGGTTTGAGCGCCACCGCCAGCACCAACTCTCAAGCTGTGCATTCTGTTGAATACATTGTCCATTCCGATATAACGTTTGAATGGTTGGAAGATTTTTCCGAGCCAAGAGTATTCGCCTTCACCTACCCAGACTTTACCTTTGGCTTTTTTTGCGATTTCAAGAACTTCGTCGCCAAAATTGCCTTTTTCGCAGTTTTTAATAATTTCTTCAAGTCTATCTGCAGATGCGCCCATCAAATTACGAATTTCAGCTTTGACGTTGCTCATGCTAGCATTGCCTAAATTAGCTGCTTGTAAAGCTTCTGCATCAGTTTTACCTAAACGTTTAAGTAACGCAGCAATAACTTGTTTTTCGTCGGATACTTCTGAGAGGTTTTGTACATTGAAAACACGTTTAAGTACATCATGTTCAGATTTCTTAAGCCCAATTTTTTCAATTGTAATATCTTTATCATTTAAGAGTTCTAATCTATCTATAATTCTTCTGAAGTCTTCTGAAATAATCCTTTGGTCCTGTGTAATTGTTTCATATGCAGCCATTGGCCATTCAGGTTTGAGTGGATTTTCTTTCATTGCACGGAAAATTTGTACTTTATTTAAAGCTTCTCCTAGTTTATTCCAGCCACTTTGAATACCACCAAGAACTTTTTTTGAAGTGTTATTTTGAAAAACTCTAGAGTTTGCGATGTTATCACCAAATTTGGTAGCTTTTCCTAACAAACTTTTTTCATATTCACCGCTCCAAGCATTAGTGAATTTGTTGAACGCCCAAAATGTTCCAACAGTTGTTCCACCCATCAAAAGTGGATGCTCAAACCAAGGGTAAATTGCCCCAAAAGCATCTGCTTTTTTAAGCGTATCTTTAAAAGTTACGGGTTCTTTGTTGTAATTTGGGTCATAATACAAACTAGGTAATTGAGATTCTGGTGTTTGTATAAATTCTTCTTGAGGTATTTCTTGCTGTGGTTGCATTCCAGGTAAGAAATACATAGGATTTTGATAATTTTGTTCCTCAGGTAATTGATATTGCAAAGGAAGATTCTGCATATCTGATTTGAATGCAGGATTTTTTTGCTTTAAATTATATTTGTTACTTAAATTTGGATTAATTTGAGTCACAATAAATTCACTTTCAATAAACCTAACTGTTTATATAAAGTCATGTTTTAGAAAAAAATTGCTATTTTTTATAACATTGTATAGTTTTGTAAATTTCTTGTTGTAATGAATTTCTCAAGCGGTATTATAAAATTAAGTCGACTATCCCAATATTATGAGGTGTGTTTTGAAGATAAATAGCGTGCAATGTGTATCACAGCAGGGTTATTATGTGCCTAAAAAGCAAAATAGCCACGCTTCAATAAATACAAAATCTAATGTTTCATTACCGTTTGCTGACAATTATGGTCGTGCAATGGTAAATTTTAAATCTGGCAGAGCTGGTGAAATAAGAAGAATGGTTATGAAATCACCTCTAGAAGATAAAGTTGCAACTTTTTTACCAAATTTGCAAGAGGGGGAATTATTAGTTGTTTCAAATGGTATGAAGAATGCTTATAAACAAATAAGTGAAAATATTAGAGCCATTGACTTTCCAATTAAAAAAGTTCTACACATTCAAGATTCAAAGATAACTGATGTTTTGGCTTTCTCATTGCTTGATGATTATGGAAATGTGAAATTTTACAATGTAAATAATGAGTCAATAATCTTAAAAGATTTATTTTGCGATTTAAATATTGAATCGGGTGAACGACAAACTTGTGGTTGGGGTGCAAATTTGCAGACTTCTATTGGGACTTTGAAAATAAAGGCAGAACCTGAGAGTATAGAAGCTAAGGATATTGAAGAGTATAGTTATATGTTTTTAGATGAAGAAGATTTTGAGAACGAATACACTACCTCTATTATTCAGCATAATAAAAAGCTCTTCACAGAAGAAGTTCAGCCAAAACAAACAAAAAAAGCAGGGCCAAAGTTCAAAGATGTTGGTGGTCAAGAGGAAATAATTAATCGCTTAGAAGACGAGTTAATTTTGCCTTTGTTTTATCCTAAAGTCTACAGCGTTATAAAGCCAACAAGATTTGCAATTTTGTATGGTAAACCTGGTACTGGTAAAACTTTTCTAGCTGAAGCTTTTGCAAACGAAGTCGGTGCAAATGTTTTCAAAACTTCAGCGGGAAGACTATCAGGCGCTTTTGTGGGTGAATCTGAAGGGAAATGCAGAGCTCTATTTGAGCAAGCAATTGAAAATCAACCAAGCGTAATTTTTATTGATGAAATAAATGCACTTACTAAAAAACGTGGCGGACATGATGTTCATGGCGATAAGTTACTTGAAGAATTTTTGATTTGCACAAGCGAACTTGATGAAAGTGATAATAAAGTAATTGTAATTGGTGCAACGAACAGAATACAAGATATTGATGAAGCTATTCTGCGCTCAGGTAGATTTGATTTGCAATTAGAAGTCAAAGAGCCTGATTTAGCAGGAACAGAAGATATTTTGAAATTAAAAATTAAAGGCTTTAATTTGGGTGAAGATGTTGATATAAAAGATCTTGCTGAAAAAATACATGCTAAAAGATTAACAGGTGCAGATATAAGAAAAATAGCTAAAGATTCATTTGAAAATGCGTTAAATCGTTCAGGGCTTAAAGCTTTGATGAAGGCTAGAAAAGCTGTAACAGAAGATGATATTTCTTCAATGAAATTAATACAAGATGATTTTATAAGAGCAATACAAGATTTTAAAACAGAAGACTCAAGTAAAAACAGAAAGCCAATTGGGTTTAGAACTTCCGTTGATAAATAAGTAAATTTTTTGTAACAAAATGCTTGAAAATGCGAGCATTTTTTTGCGTTTTACTATACAATATTCATGATTGGATTAAGGATGTATATATGATGGAAACTTTTGAACTCACAAATTATAATTTTTATTCAAATCGTGTTGAGATGGAATTAATTACGACTATTGTTGATTCTTTGAAAGAAATTTTGGAAGAAGACAAAAAACAGGAGCAACCTCTGTTTCTAAAAGTCGCAGATGATTTTATCCTTAATATTGCACGCAAAGTTGTCCATGAAAAGAAAAAAACATTCTTAATCGGTATTACAGGCGAGAGCGCTTCTGGTAAAACAGTCTTTGTAGATAATACAATCCATGCGGTAGTTCGAGATAAGAAAGAAGGAATTTATACAGTAATTCGACAAGATGATTATTATAAAGATACATCCAAAGAACTTATTGAAGCAGGAAGCTATGATGCTTTATTTAAAACAGGATTTAGTTTTGATACCCCAGAAGTAATAAATTTGAGTTTAATGAAAGAACATCTGATTTCACTCAAGAACCTTGAAACAATTGTTTCTCCAAAATATGATTTTGTTACTTGTGTATCAGATCCAAACGGCGAAGAAAAAAGGCCTGCTAAAGTTATTCTGACTGAAGGCCTGTATGTCTTGAATGAAGAAATTCGTGACATTATGGATGTAAAAGTGTACGTATTTACTCCATTAGAAGTTATTAAAGAGCGTTGGTATAAACGTGCTGTTTCTCGTGGTAAAACTGGTGAGGCTGCTGACTTGCAGTTCAAGAATGTAAATGAAACAGCGCAACAATATATCAGACCTACTTATCAAATAGCCGATTGTATAATTAACGGCATGGTTGATAAAGAGTATATTAAAGTTATTACAGACAAAATTATGAATAAGCTAGCAGAAATCTGTAATAGTTAATTTTGACAGAGGGGAATTATAAATGTTTGAATTAAAAGCTCAAATGTATTTTGCAGCTGCACATCATCTTTTGAATTATGAAGGTGAATGTGAAAATCAGCACGGACATAACTGGCTTGTAGAAGCTTATGTTAAAGGAAATACATTAGATAAAAGCAATATTTTAGTAGATTATAAGGTCTTGAAAAAAGAATTAAAATCAGTTTTAGATTTGCTTGATCATAAAGATTTGAATGAACTACCTTATTTTAAAGGTGAAAGCCCAAGCAGTGAAATGATTTCTATGTTTATTTATAACCAATTGAAAGAAAGAATTGGTATTTTAAGCAAGATTTCTGTTTGGGAAACTCCGACAAGTTGCGCAAGCTACTATGAAGAGGGGTAGGGGTAAAGTAAGGTAGATTGTAGGGTAGACTCTAGTCTACCGCAAAAAAGGTAGGGTGCGTTGTAACGCACCGCAAGGTTAAATAATTGGTGGGAACACCCCACCCTAACCCTCCCCATCCAGGGAGGGAATGAGTAAGTAGGGTAGACTTTAGTAGTAGAGTGGAGCTTGCTCCACCAAAAAGAGGGCAATTTTCGGATGCATTTAATCCAAGCAATATTAATGGGAATAGTACAAGGTTTGAGCGAATTTTTGCCTATTTCAAGCTCAGCTCACCTAGTCTTTACTTCTAATTTTTATAAAGTTTTTAAAGGTATAGAAATTTTAGAAGAATCTAATCAAGAAATTTTCTTGGATATTATGTTACATGTTGGAACTTTGGTTGCAGTTTTAATCTTTTTCAGAAAAGAAATTATGCAAATTATTAAAGCTCTTTATTTTGGTATAAAAAAAAGAGATTATTCGTCTACTGATTTCAAAATGGGTATTTATATTCTTCTTGGAACTTTATTGACAGTTTTAATTGCATATCCACTGAATGAAGTTGCAGGAGATTTGGTCTTTAATCCCGCGATTGTCGGATTATTGCTGATTGTAACAGGGGCTATATTGTTAGTAAGTGAACATTTAGCAAAAAAGATTACTGAAAAAAAAGAAGTGAATTTGAAAAACTCCATCCTAATGGGTATTGCACAAGGTCTTGCTGCGTTGCCAGGTTTTTCACGTTCAGGAATGACTATTGCAACAGGCTTGTTTTCCGGCATGGATAGAGCAACGGCAGCTAGATATTCTTTCTTATTATCAATTCCAATAATTGTAATTGCTTCGATTTTTTATCCATTGATAAAGCTTGATATCGCAGAGGTGGTAACTTATAATTGGCTTGCAATTGTTGTAGGGACAATTGTCTCTGGTATTGTTGGGTATTTGTGTATTAAATACTTTTTGAAATTTGTTGGCAAGTTTTCATTGGGTATTTTTGGATATTATTGTATACTAATAGGCATATTCACGTTTGTATTTTTCATAGGTAAATAAATATTCCCTCGCCCCTTGAGGGAGAGGGTGTCCGTAGGACAGGTGAGGGGTGTTTTATAATAGAAAGGATTTAATTATGCAACTAAACAAATACATTGAACATACAATTTTGAAACAAGATGCTACTAAGGCAGAGATTGTAAAAACTTTGGACGAAGCAAAACAATACGATTTTTTAGGTGTTTGCGTAAACCCTGTTAATGTAAAATTTGCAGCAGAGTATTTAAAAGGCTCTGATGTAAAAGTTGTAACAGTTGTAGGATTTCCTTTAGGTCAATCAACAACAGAAGCTAAAGTTTTGGAAACAATTGATGCAGTGAAAAATGGCGCTGATGAAGTTGATATGGTTTTGAATACAGGTAAATTAAAAGATGGCGAGTTTGAATACTTAGTGAAAGATATTTCTGCAGTCAAAAATGCTTGCCAAGGTAAAGCATTAAAAGTTATTTTAGAGACTGACTTGTTGAATTCAGAAGAAATCAAAAAAGCGTCTGAATTATGTGTGGAAGCAGGTGCAGATTTTGTAAAAACATCAACAGGCTTTGTGAAAAACGGCGTTGGCGCAAAAGTAGAAGACGTTAAACTTATGTACGAAACCGTAAAATCTGCTGGTCTTGGCGTGAAAGCATCAGGCGGAGTAAGAGATAAAGAAACTGCACTTGCGATGATAGAAGCTGGTGCAACAAGAATTGGCACAAGCTCTGGCGTAAAAATTTGTTCATAGCCATTTGATGAACAAAACTTGAAAAATCTTTTCATATTATATGAATGCAATGGGCAAGGTAAAATTATCATCAGAAGCAAAAGATGTTTCAATAGGTGTAAAGCATTATAGTGGAGAAAATCCATCTTTTAGCCAAGTGTATAAAAGAGCAGATTCTGATAATAGAAGTAATTTATTTGTTTATGACTCTGACCGTCGTTTGAAGAATGTAGGCGAAGTGTTCAAGGGTGGTCTTGAAGAAATCAAAAAGCTTGAAGTATTCAATTACACATACAAAAAAGACAAAGACAAAACACCACGAGTAGGCGTAATGGCACAAGATTTACAAAAAATCTTCCCTAACGCAGTCGTGAAAGGTGACGACGGATTCTTAAGAATCCGTATGGAAGATATGTTCTATGCTTTAGTCAACGCAGTAAAAGAGCTAGACAGAAAGATTGATTTGTTGGTGGAAAAACAAAAAGAAATCGAAGCCTTAAAACAAGAAATCCAAGACTTGAAAAAAGATTACTCAGAGCTAGAAAAACGCTTAGTTAAGTTGGAAAAACGCTCAAAATAGATTTTTCTATAATAGAAAAAAGTGTAATAAAATTAGTCAATAAGTTTAATGAAAAGATGAGGGTTCAATATTATTATGATATTGAATCCTCATCGCTCAAATTTCCTCCCTTTTTTCGGGAGGTTTTTTTATGCCATTCAGAGAGGTCAAACCCTTCGGAAAACTCCTTCCCCAACTTGGGGAAGGTCGGGATGGGGAGAAAACTAGGTGGGGGCTAGCCCTTCGGTAAGAAACTCCCTTCTCCCTCGACGGGAGAAGGTGAGCGAAGCGAAGAATCCTATGTAAATTTCAACCCCTTCCCCAACTTGGGGAAGGCTGGGATGGGGAGAAAACGGGAGGGGCTAGCCCTTCGGGAAATTCCCTTCTCCCTTGACGGGAGAAGGTGGGCGAAGCTCGGATGAGGGTGTCGTTGCTCCACCCCCACCCCGCATATGTAGCTTTCGCATAGCTCAAGCACATCTGCGTCCTCCCCGCCTTCCGCTTCGCTCCCCGGGGAGGTGGTAAGAAATTCCCTTCTCCCTCGACGGGAGAAGGTGGGCGAAGCTCGGATGAGGGTGAAATTCCTTTCATTTTCAGCTGACAGCGCTTAATAATCCAGCTTATTTTCAAAAAAAATAAAATTTTTTCATCCCCCCACTTCACAAGTATATACACATGTGTTAAAATGAATATATATATTTGCGAACACAAGAACTAATAGAGGTATGATAATGAGAAGATTGAGCGGTTTTTCATTAATGGAAATGATGATTGTGCTACTTATAGTAGCAATTATTGCAGCGGCATCTGCCCCAATGATTAGTAAAAAAATGGCTGGTGACGGCGCAGGGGGCGTAGGCTCGGTAGGCTGTGGCTGGACTAAAATAGGCGAAAATACTGTATTCAATTTTAATGAGAAAGCTAATACTAGTGCTAATGCCTCAGCGATTATTGGCGCAAAAGTTGTCAAGGGTGTAGAAAAAAACAAATCTCCACGTTTGTTTATAAATGTTAAAAAAGATAAGAAAAACCCACATATTCAATTAGGAGTTGAGAACGCTCAGAAGGCAAATTTAAGCATTACACATGATTTGGATTATTGGTTCACATCAACAGATATTGCTGAATCAAAAGGTTCTTCAGTTGCCTTTGGTTATAAAACAGTTACAGGTCAATCAGGAATATCTGTTGGTCATCAAGCTAAATCTGGTACAACTTCTGTAGCTATTGGTTATAGTGCAGACTCTAATAAAGTTAGATCTGTTGCTATTGGTGCAGGTGCAAATGTAACTGGTGATAATTCAGTTGCCCTAGGTGCAAGTTCAGAAGGTGCAAATAATACTATAGCAATAGGTAAACGTGCAATTGGGGCAAATAATGCAGTAGTTGTTGGATACGAAGCATCAGCTGATAATCAATCAGGGATAGCAATCGGTGCGTTAGCTACATCAGAAAGTCAAGGGTCTGTTGCTATAGGTGGCTTAATTAACGAAGCTGATGGAGCTTTCAAAGCAAGTGCAGCTGAAGCGAGTGCTCGTGGTGTTGCAGTGGGTTCTGGAACAGAGGCTTCTGACAATGCTGTTTCAATTGGTTTTGGTGCTAAAGCAAATACTCAACACGGTGTTGCAATAGGTTTTGCCACTACTACATCCGGAGAAAGAGCTTCTGCATTTGGTCCAGGTGCGTCTGCTGCAGCTTATTCAGTGGCGCTTGGAGAGGCAGCAAAATCAGAAAGTGAAGGCTCTATTGCACTAGGTTCTGATTCTGGAGCATCAGAAGGAGCTTCTGCAGGTGTAGCTATTGGTAAAAGTGCGAAGGTATCTAGTAATTATACAGTTGCTATAGGTTATCAAGCAAGTGCAAGTGGGCAGAATGCTGTTGCGATAGGTGGAAGTAATGTTTTGTATCATGAAAGTAATGCACAAGCTGCTAGTGCTAGTGCGGATGACACAATTGCAGTAGGTACTGCAAGGGCAACGGAAAAAGGTGCTATTGGTCTTGGTCGTGCAGCTTTTGCTACTGGTGAACAATCTATTGCAATTGGTTCTGGGATGAAAGATTTTTATGGAAATTATGTTGTTACTCAAGCATCTGGTTCAGGATCAACTGCATTAGGTGCAGGAGCTCAGGCATATACTTCTGCAATTGCTCTTGGTCATATGGCAAAAGCAGAGGGTTATGCTTCAGTTGCTCTGGGAGAACATGCGGTTGCAACAGGAACGGACTCTTCTGCAATAGGTCCTTATACATCAACTAGCACACACCAATCTGCTGCTATTGGTCGTAATGTGCAAGCTGAGCATGAGAATTCTATGGCAATAGGTATAACTCAAAATAACTTGGAATATCCTGTAAAAACAACAGCATCTAACCAAATAGTTTTAGGCCATAAAAATACCACAGTCTATATCCCTGGTAATTTGGTAGTAGGTAAGAATGTAATTTTAAATCATTCATCAGATGAAGCTAATGGAAAACATTATTATACTAGATTGTA
>JAZNBJ010000009.1:0-37319 GCA_045586965.1 Candidatus Gastranaerophilaceae bacterium
TACCTTGCATATCTGTAGAAGTTACAATTGTATTGTTAAAAGTAGATTGAATGTGTACAACCCCTTGCAATACATTTTTCTTTTC
Organism: Candidatus Gastranaerophilaceae bacterium; assembly: GCA_045586965.1. Taxonomy (GTDB): domain Bacteria; phylum Cyanobacteriota; class Vampirovibrionia; order Gastranaerophilales; family Gastranaerophilaceae; genus CAG-196. The sequence goes on from JAZNBJ010000009.1 coordinate 86, forward strand.
TTTTTTCTTTGTAGTTTTTGGTCTTGCCATTTTTTTGTTCCTTATAATTTAATTTACTATTTATTTTCTTCGTTAGTTCTAAAATTATTGCTTCACGCTACGCCACGTTCATTCCATTTCGCCTTGCGAAACTTTCATTCACAAGCTCCGCGCTACTTCGAGTTAGGCTCACTACGTTCACCGTCACTCTACGCAAAATTTTACTTTTTCTTACCTGCGATAGGTCCAGTCTTTTTACCACGTCTTGTTCTTGCGTTAGTTTTTGTTCTTTGACCTCTGCAAGGTAGACCTCTTTTGTGTCTCATACCTCTGTAAGAGTTGATTTCTTGAAGACGTTTGATATTCATTGCAACTTCACGTCTCAAATCACCTTCGATGTTATATTCAGATAATGCATTACGCAATTCTCTAATATCATCTTCTGTTAAATCATCTGTTCTTAAGTCTGGAGAAATACCAGTCTTTTCAAGAATTTTTGCAGCTCTAGCTGGTCCAATACCATAAATGTATGTAAGAGCTACTTCTAGTCTTTTGTTACGAGGTAAATCTACCCCTACTAATCTTGCCATGTTTTTCTTTCCTTTATTTCTTTTGTACTTTACTACTATTTAACTATTGTGATTATCCCTGACGTTGTTTGTGCTTAGGATTTTCACAAATAACAGCAACTCTGCCTTTTCTTTTAATAACTTTGCACTTGTCGCACATAGGTTTTACTGATGATCTTGTTTTCATTTTTCTTTTTTCCTTATCTAGTGTTTTCTACTTAAAAATCTTTTTTATTAGGTACTTACTTAAGTCTGAATGTAATTCTTCCTTTTGTTAAGTCGTACGGTGTCATTTCAACTTTTACTTTGTCACCTGGAAGGATTCTGATAAAGTTTTTTCTAATCTTACCTGAAATGTGAGCCAATATTTCGTGTCCATTTTCTAACTGAACTCTAAACATTGCATTTGGCATTGATTCTAAAATCGTACCTTCAATTTCTATTACGTCTTTTGCCATTTATTTTCCTCTATTTTCGGCTTTCAATATAATGCACAATTCGGCATCTTATCTAATAATATTTGCTAAATTTCTGTTTGCAAGCATTTTTATTAGATTTTAGGGGTTAATGTGAAATTTTGTAACTGATTGTTTTTATAATCTATGGTTTTATATAGATATTACTGAAAACTTTTAAAAAGCATGAAGAAAACAGTGCAATAAAGCACTTTAATATGTTTATATTCTGATTTTATTAAATTATTTCATTATAAAAACAATCAGTTAAAATAAAAGAACTTTTTGTTAATTTTTGTAACAAAATATTATAAAAGATTAAAGTTTTTAAAAATTCTGCCAATAACAAAAGAGAAAGATAAGTAATTTATATTTCAAAGGGGCGGATCACATACATTTACCAAAGACTAGCCTGTGTACTTTTAGTAACATAGATAGTTTGTGTATTCCAAAAACCAACAAGCGCACTTTTAGTCGCATAAATAGCAAACATATATTAGAACCAACAAACACACATTTGGTGTGCTAAATCGCAATCGTATATTAACGTATAAACCGTGTATCAGAACGAAAGAAAAGAAAGAAAGGAGTACACATGGTAGATTGGAGTAAAATTTCAGCTGGACTAGCTGACAGAATCAAAGACATTATCACTAGCGAAGGTGAAGACAGAGAAACAGCTAAGCTTGACAAACATGCTGAGTATCAAAAATTAAGTCAGTTATTATCTGGTGGTGGCAAAGTTTCTGGAGAAGAAAAAGGTTTTGTCGAAGGTATGCTTAAAGATTTTGAAGAAGCATACTTAGTTCGTCCTGAAGTTAGAGAAAGAGTGCTTGATATCATCAAACACGGTGAAAAAATGCAAGCTGATGACAAGGCTGAGATTTCAGAGCTTAAAAAATATGCAGGTACAAATGGTCTAACTAGAGAAGAAAAGAAATGGATTAAAGATGTTGTCAATGGTAGAGTTGTCAAAGATTTGCCTACAGAAGAAAACAATGGCATAGCAGAAGTTGATGAAAGCAAAATTACAGAACAAGAACAGAATAAAACAGTACCAAATAAAACTTCAGAAAATGCAAATGTAGAGCCTCGCTCTGCTGAAAATCCTGAAAAACCAAATGAAATCACAAATAAAAAACCCGCTAATAATAAAGGTGATGTAGCGGAAAATCCAGATAGACCTTTGGATATTCCAAACAAAAAACCTAATAGAGGTAAAGGAGAACCGAAACCTCCTGTATTTGGCCCTACACCAATGCCTGTACCAATGCCAACGCCATTGCCTGTAACACCTATGCCACGAACTGTTGACAATGATAGAGTTGACGATAAAGACCATGTTGATAATAAAGGTGCAACGCAACAAGGTGGTATGGGTAATATTAATGTAGATCACGGTACAGTTATTATAAATAACGGAATTCCTGTTCCCGTTGGTCCTAATGGTGGTGGATATGGTGAAAATGTACCAAATCCTGATGCGCCAGTTGATAAAGGCGAAAAAACTGACGATACTAAGCCTGGCAAAATTTCTGTTGAGGAAGCTAGAGAAGCTCGTAAAGATGGCGAAGCTGCTGGTGAAGCTCTTTTAGGTCAAACATCTAATACCGAACAAAGAATCGTGCAAGATATTATTAACGAAGAAGTAAATTCTGGGAATGTAATGGAATTCTTTAAGGGTTATGAAAAAGAACTAAAAGAACATAATCTTTGGGTTGGAGGCCTTGCCAAAGGAGACCATTTCTTTGAACAAATACGAACTGAAAACAACTTCCCTGAGCAACAAGATTTAATGCGAAAAGTTGCCGAAGATTTACAAGGGTATTTAGCTAATAAATACGGAGTTGATTCTGATGTAGCAAGAGAAGTTTCAATTGTCCTTCTTGAAGGAGTTTTGGGTAAAGAGCAAGCAAAGGCCCTTGATAAAATTTATCAAGAAGAATTAGGTATGAAAAAAGAAGCTGGCAACAGAGTCTATACTGGTCCTGTTACAGGTGCTGTACAACTTGGAATTGATGCAGTTAGAAAATTAACTGAATAAAATTTTAGAGTAAAACCATATTGGGCGGTGAGTATTCACCGCCTTTTTATTATATATTTTGGTGTATTAATTATTTTAGTTTTGTACTTTTTATGCTCGCTATTGTGCTACTCACACGCTCGCAAATTGCCGAGCACTGTTTGAGCAAAGCGAGTTTGCGAGGCTAATATAGGTTGGACGTAGTCCAAAATAAAAAAAACTCAGCCGAACGAAGTGAGGATGATGAGAACTATTGCGTGATTTCTTTTTCTTTGGGTGCGTTTCTTTTTCTTTGCCTCGCAAATAAAGAAAAAGAAATGCACAAATAAAAAATATAATCAAACACATCAAAATATATATTTGGATGTGTTTATCCTTTTTATCTGTAAAAAGCTCCGCTTGGTTGAACACGATAACTTGTCCTACTTGCTCTCGAAGCGTAAACAGATTTATTACTTACTGTCTTATACCTTCCGACACGCTGGCCATCTGCACCATAAATATACACATTCCCATCACCAGTTCTCTTAATTCTACCAGTTCTTTGACCATCTGCGCCATAAAAGTAAGTTGTTGACCCTTGCATTTCATAAGCAGCTCTTGGATCATAATCAACAGTATATTTATGCATTGAAGTTGTTTTCACATTCCTTTTAGGAGTGCTATATTTGCTTGAGATTTCACGATAAACCCTATTTCCATTAGAATCGTAGCTATATGCTTTCATTGCATTTGCACTTGGACATACAAAAGATAAAACTAACATTAACAAAACTAAATTTTTCATAATTATTCAACTCCTACATTTATATAAAAACGAGACGAGAAAACTTTTTGTTCAAATTTTAACAAAAAGTTACAAATAAGCCCCACCCTAACCATCCTCAACCTGGGAGAAAAATAAAACGGTAAAAACTTTCCACTTTTAACTAAAAAATCCCCCTACATTTACCCCCTACATTTACCCCCCTACATTTACCCCCATATATTTACCCCCCCACTTTACATTTATTCCTCTTTGCGTGATAATTTTGGGGTATAGAAAGGGAAAAGGTATTAAGAAAATGAGTGAAGTTAGAGTAAGAATAGCACCTTCTCCAAGCGGAAACTTACACGTAGGTACAGCTAGAACAGCGCTATTCAATTATTTATTTGCAAAGAAAAATAACGGTAAATTCGTTTTAAGAATAGAAGATACTGACGCAGAGAGAACAAGTCAAGAATATGTTGATAACATTTTTGACTCTCTAAAAGCATTGGGACTTAATTGGGATGAAGGTCCAGACGTAGGTGGAAATTATGGTCCTTATACCCAATCAGAAAGATTTGATATTTATCCAAAATATATCCAAGAGCTTTTGGACAAAGGCTATGCTTACGAATGTTTCTGCACACCTGAAGAATTAGAAGCAGAAAAAGAAGAAGCAACAGCTAATAAAAAAGCTTATGTTTATTCAAAAAAATGTGAAAACTTAACAGAAGGAGAGAAAGCTAAACTAAGAGCTGAAGGCAGAAAACCTGCAATCAGATTCAATATTGCAAAAGCTCAAAAAGCTTTCCATGAGTCTTCAATCTTGGAATTTGAAGACCTTGTAAAAGGTAAATTACATATGGATACCGATTTAATCGGTGACTTTGTAATTATGAAATCAAATGGAGCTCCAACTTATAACTACGCAGTTGTAATTGACGATGCTTTAATGAAAATTTCTCACGTTATTCGTGGTGAAGACCATATTTCAAATACTTACAAACAAATCTTAATTTTCGAAGCTTTAGGCTTTGATGTTCCAAGATTTGGTCACTTAGGTATGATTCTTGCACCAGATAGAAGCAAGCTTTCTAAACGTCACGGCGCAACAGCTGTTTCTGATTTCGTTGAACAAGGATATTTAACAGAAGCTCTTGTAAACTTCGTTGCGCTATTAGGCTGGGCACCATCTGATGGTGAAGAAGTTAAGCCTGTTGAAAAAATTGCAGAAGATTTCAGAATCGGTGAAATTTCATCTTCTAACTCAATTTTCGAATATGATAAATTAAAATGGATGAACGGTCACTACATTAAAGCTCTTCCTATTGAGACATTGAAAGAAATGCTTAAAAAATATTTAACTCAATACGATTTAGGCTCTTTGACAGATGCTCAGTATACAAGAATGGTTGAAATTACTCGTGAACCATTAACTTTATTATCTGATATAACAGACGCTGTTCCTTATTTCTTTGGTGGTTCTGAAGTAAATGTAGAAGAAGAAGTTCAGGCTACAGTTCTTGATTTACCTGAATCACAAGAAGTATTAAAAGCTTTTGTAGAACAAGGCGAAGGCTGGGATTGGACTGAACACAATTTACACGAAAAATTAGAAGTTTTCCGTGGTGAGTTCAAAGAAAAAGGTATCAAGCCAAAAGCTACAATGTGGGCTATACGTGGTGCTGTAACAGGTAGAACTCGTGGTGCTGATATGACAGCTACTCTTGATATTATTGGTAAAGAAAACTGCCTCGCAAGAGTTAAAAAAGCAATCAAAGACTAATATGATATATTAAATAAAAAACAAGTGAGCTAAATAGCTCACTTGTTTTTTTTATTTTTTAATAATCATATCCTTATATTTTTCCGTGGAATGTTCTTGAGATTACATCATCCTGTTGCTCTTTAGTAAGCTTAATAAAGTTTACTGCATATCCTGAAACTCTCACTGTTAGTTGTGGATATTTTTCAGGATGAGCTTGTGCATCAAGCAATGTTTCACGATTAAATACATTAACATTTAAGTGGTGTCCGCCTTTTTCAACGTATCCATCTAATAAATTTATTAAATTTTCTTCTTGTTGCGTTGTCATTGTCATTTACTCCTATATTCTTGTAAATGTTGTTTTTTGTTCAGCTTGTTTTTCAGATTTTTTGATTAATGGTGTCATATAGCTACTATCTCTTTCTGTAACAGTACCTTCACAGCATCCGCAATCAAGTTCAAAATCTATATCAAAATCACCTACAAACACATCATCTTTACCTAACGCATTAGGAATAATTGAGAATGTATTTGAAATACCGTCTTGGCAATCTTCAAATGGTAGTTTTGCAACAGATGCTAATGAAGCAACTGCGCCGTGGGTATCTCTGCCGTGCATTGGATTAGCACCAGGAGCGAGAGGAATACCCATTTTTCTACCGTCAGGAGTATTACCAGTTTTCTTACCATAAACGACGTTTGAAGTAATTGTAAGAATTGACATAGTAGGAACAGATTTTCTATAAGTATAGTGTTTTCTAATCATGTTCATAAATTTAGAAACCAAACTTACAGCGATTGAATCTACTCTATCATCATTGTTACCATATTTAGGGAAATCACCTGTTGTTTCATAGTCAACAACAATGCCGTTTTCATCTCTAATAGCTTTTACTTGAGCATATTTGATAGCTGAAAGTGAATCTGCTACAACGGAAAGCCCTGCTATACCTGTTGCAAAATAACGTTTTACATCTCTGTCATGAAGTGCCATTTGAGAACGCTCATAGCAATATTTGTCATGCATATAATGAATTACATTCAAAGTATTTACGTACAAACCCGCAAGCCATTCCATCATAGCTTCAAATTTTTCCATTACTTCGTCATAATTCAAGATTTCAGAAGTTACTGGTGCATACTTAGGACCAATTTGTTCTTTCAATCTTTCATCAACACCACCATTGATTGCGTAAAGCAAGCATTTTGCTAGGTTTGCACGTGCACCAAAGAATTGCATTTCTTTACCAACAACCATTGAAGATACACAACAAGCAATTGCATAATCATCACCGTGAATTGCTCTCATCATATCATCATTTTCATACTGAATTGATGAAGTCTTAATAGAAATCTGAGCGCAATATTCTTTGAAACAGTGTGGTAAATTCTTTGACCAAAGTACAGTTAAGTTTGGTTCAGGTGCAGTTCCTAAGTTTTCTAAAGTTCTTAAATATCTAAATGAGTTTTTAGTAACAAGAGGTCTACCATCAACACCCATACCACCGATTGATTCAGTAACCCAAGTTGGATCACCTGAGAAAAGAGCGTTGTATTCAGGAGTTCTAGCAAATCTTACTAATCTCAATTTCATAATGAAATGGTCAATCATTTCTTGAGCTTGAGATTCTGTAATAAGGCCTCTGTTCAAATCTCTTTGAATATAAATATCTAAGAAAGTTGAAGTTCTTCCGATACTCATTGCAGCGCCATTTTGCTCTTTTACTGCTGATAAGTAGCCGAAATACAACCATTGAATAGCTTCTTTAGCATTTTCTGCTGGTCTTGAAATATCAAAACCATAAATTTTACCAAGCTCAATCATCTCTTTAAGAGCTCTAATTTGCTCTGTAATTTCTTCTCTCAATTGAATTCTATCAGGTGTCATTTCACCTTCAAGCGACTTAAATTGAGCTTTTTTATCTTCAATAAGCCTGTCAATACCATAAAGAGCTACACGTCTGTAGTCACCTATAATACGACCACGTCCATAAGCATCAGGTAGTCCTGTAATAATCGCTGAGTGTCTTGCAGCTTTCATTTCAGGTGTATAAACATCAAATACACCTTGGTTATGAGTTTTACGGTATTTTGTAAAGATTTCTGAAACTTCTTTATCAACTTCGTAGCCATAAGATGAACAAGAAGTTTCAGCCATTCTGATACCACCAAACGGTTGTAATGAACGTTTTAGAGGCGCATCTGTTTGAAGCCCGACGATAGTTTCTAGTTCTTTATCAATATATCCAGCGCCATGTGAAGTGATTGACGATACAACTTTTGTATCTAAGTCAAGCACACCGCCATTTTCACGTTCTTTTTTAAATAGTTCACAGCATTCATCCCAAAGCTTCAAAGTAGCTTCTGTTGGTTCTGCTAAAAATCTTGAATCACCATAATATGGTGTATAGTTTTTTTGTATAAAGTCTCTTACATTAATTTCCGTTTGCCATTTTCCAGCAACGAAATCAAATGAAGAAGATTCGCTATTTATCTTCATTTCTGTCATTTTATATTCCCTTTTTGATTTATTCAAGTCTGATAATTGTTCTCTGTTTTAATCCAGTCTCACTATTGTAACACAAAAAAACATAGCCGTCCAATATTAAGTTACGTTACGATTTTTTCATGGCTTTACTTCTTAGTTCTCTATGGAATGTAATTGCAAACCTATGCGCTTCATCACGAATTCTTTGAATTAAATACAAAGCATTACTTTCTCTTGGCAATAGTATTGATTTTGATTGATTAGGAAGAAACACTTCTTCTTCACGTTTAGCAAGTGATACGAAATCAATGTCAGTAATTCCAAATTCTTCAACAATTTGCATAACACTTGATAGTTGACCTTTACCACCATCGATAATAATTAAATCAGGCTTTTCCCATTTTGGCTGACCTAGTTTGTTTAATCTACGAGTCAGAACCTCTTTCATAGACATAAAATCATCAGGTTTACCTTCGGTTGATTTTACTTTAAACTTTCTATAAGCTGTCTTTTTAGGCAAACCGTTTTGGAACACAACCATTGAAGCAACTGTATTAGTGCCTTGAATATGTGAAATATCATAACATTCAATCCTGTTAGGGAAATTTTGTAATTTTAATTTTTCAGCCAAATATGAGCCAACTTCATTAAAATCATCTCTAATCTGCGCCATTTTTTTGAGCTTTGCATTTTCTAGAGTATTTCTGGCATTTTTCAATGCTAGCTCATACAATTCATTATACTTACCTCGATTACCATAATTTACCCCAACCTTTTTGTTTGATAATATCTTTAACCAATCTTCATAAAGCTCTTTTTGCCCTATTTCTGCAAGATCTTTTGATACGATTTTATCAGGGAATTCAAGTTTTAAGTTTGTGTAATACTCTCTAAAGAAAGTCTCAAAATATTCTGTTTTATCTATATTATCGACAAAATATGTGAAATCTTTTTTGTCAATCAGACGACCTTCTCTAATCATCATAATAACAATTGCAAGGATACCGTCTTCATATAAAACAGCGAGCACGTCTTCGTTAAGCTTAGTATTTTCACAGACAACTTTTTGTCTTTCCAAAGTTTTTTGCAAATCTAAATAACTATCACGCATTTTCGCAGCTTTTTCAAACTGTTCTTCTTCAGCATATTTCTGCATTTGCACCTGAATTTGTTTTAATAATTCTGATTGTTTACCACTCAAAAATAGCTCGACTTGTCTAATCAATTTTTGGTATTCTTCAGGTGTCACTTTTCCCTGACAAGGCGCAAGACATTTGCCAATATGGTAATATAGACAAGGTCTATTAGAAAACTTTGGAGTCTTGCATTGTTTTAGAGGAAATAATTTTTTCAAAAAATCCAAAGTCGCATACATTGCACCAACATCTGTATAAGGTCCGTAAAACCGACCCTTATCAGGGTTCAAATTCTTTTTGCGCACAACTTGTATGCGTGGAAAATCTTCGTCAGTAATCAAGAAATACGGATATTTTTTATCGTCTTTTAAAAGAATATTGTATTTTGGTTTATGCTTTTTGATTAAATGAGATTCCAAGATTAAAGATTCAGCTTCTGAATCAGTAATAATATATTCTAATTTTTCGATTTGAGATACTAAAACAGTTGTCTTTGCGCTTTCGTGTTGCTTATGGAAATAACTATAAACACGTCTTTTAAGATTTTTAGCTTTTCCAACATAAATAATCTCGCCATCTTTATCGTAATAAAGATAACACCCAGGTTGTTCTGGAACAAGTTTAATTGTTTCTCGCAAAGTATCGTTCATAATTACTAATTATACTACATTTTACATAACTTAACAAAAAAGCAAATTTTCCACTTCCAAAAACTTTATATAAATATAAAGTGTAGAAAAATGTAGAGGCGTGATTATGACTTCAATTAACACAAGTACAAATGTAGATGTACAAAGCAAAAAGCCACATTATTTCCGTAATGCGGCACTAGGAACTGCAGCTGGTGCTCTTATTGGAGGTGGTGCAGGTTATTATGGGACTAGACTTGTAAAAGATAACTTACCAAGCGATAAGTTTGTGCATGCTATTACAAAAGATTTCTTTATCAATCAAGCTAAACAGGGTTCTATACTAAAAGACGCAGAACTTGATATACTATTAGATAAAATCAAAGATTTAACTAAAAACGAAAATTTAAACTCTGAAGAATTAAAAACATTTTTAGAAAAAAATAAAAAATTCTTCAAAAAAGAACTTGAAAAATTCAATAATGGACAAGCTGATGAAGTTACGACTAAATTTAAAAATATCATTGAAAAATATAATAAAAATTCTAATTACATAAAAGAGCAATTAACACAAGTTCTTGATACATCAAAGAAAAAATTTAATTACAATAATTTAGGCACAAAATTAAAAGAATTAGTTGAAGTCGGTGAATTTGGTTTAAGATCGTCAAATGCAATGAAAATTGGCGGTATTGCAGCTATTGGTTTAGGTGCGTTAGCACTTATTGCAACAAAAATTAAAGCAAATCAAGATAAACAATAACTTTTAATTATTTATTCTCAAAGAATTGTTTCAAATATTGTCCTGTAAACGAATTTGGCTCTTTTGAAACTTCTTCAGGTGTTCCGCAAGCAATGACTTCACCACCAAAATCACCACCTTCTGGACCTAAATCAATTACATAATCAGCAATTTTTATTAAATCTAAATTATGTTCAATTATCAAAATCGTATTTCCATTATCTGCAAGCTGTTGAATAATTTTAATCAACTTGTCCAAATCATGCCAGTGAAGCCCAACAGACGGTTCATCAAGAAGATAAAGAGTCTTACCTGTCGCACGTTTATTTAATTCAGAAGCTAATTTAATCCTTTGAGCTTCACCACCTGAAAGCGTTGTAGCACTTTGACCAAGTTTAATATAATCCAAGCCAACATCAACAAGAGTCTTTAATTTATTTGAAATCTGCGGAATATTTTCAAAGAATTCATAAGCTTCTTTTACGCTCATTTCTAAGACATCAGCGATTGATTTACCTTTGTATTTAACTTCCAAAGTCTCATTATTATATCTTTGTCCTTTGCAGACGTCGCATTTAACGTATACGTCTGATAAAAAGTTCATTTCAATTTTTAAAACACCATCACCAGCGCAAGCTTCACAACGTCCACCTTTTACGTTAAAACTAAATCTTCCAGGTTTATATCCACGCATTTTTGCTTCATTTGTTTTTGCGTACAATTCTCTTATAGGTGTAAACACATCTGTATATGTCGCTGGGTTTGAACGTGGAGTTCTGCCAATCGGTGATTGGTCAATATCAATAATTTTATCAAAGTTTTCAAATCCCAAAATCTCATCTACACCTTGTGGTTTTGGCTTATTCTTTCTTAGTTTATGAATTGCGTATTCATAAATCAAATCTTGCATTAAAGTTGATTTTCCAGAGCCTGAAACACCTGTCAAAACAACAATTTTTCCTGTAGGAATATCTAAATCAATATTTTTTAAATTATTCAAATGAGCGTTTCTAATTTGAAGATAATTTCCGTTACCTTCTCTAATTTTTTCAGGAATAGGAATTGAATATTCACCGCTCAAATATTTACCAGTGATAGAATTTTCAGCTTCAATTATTGCATTTACCCCTTCTCCGTGAGCAACGATTTCACCACCGTTTACCCCAGCTTTAGGGCCTATATCTACGATATAATCAGCATTTCTAATTGTATCCTCATCATGTTCTACAACAATCAAAGAATTTCCCATATTTCTCAATTTAATAAGCGTTTTTATTAATCTATCATTATCTCTTTGATGAAGGCCAATTGAAGGTTCATCAAGAACATAAAGCACACCAGATAGCCCACTTCCTATTTGAGTAGCAAGGCGTATTCTTTGAGCTTCACCACCTGATAAAGTACCTGCTGTTCTCGCTAAATTCAAATAAGACAAACCAACATCAAGCAAAAATTTTAGTCTTGCTCTAATTTCGTCTAAGATTTGTTTACCAATTTTCATCTGAAAATCTGATAAAACTAAGTACAAATCAGTTACAAAATCATAGGCCTTATCAATCGGCATTAAACAAAATTCGTGAATATTCACTTCATTTATGCGAACCGCAAGCGGGAATGGTTTAAGCCTTGCACCACCACATTTTTCACAAGGAGTTGTAACCATGTATTTTTCTATTTCGGCTTTCCAATATTCGCTTTCGACATTGTAATGTTTCATCAAAAACGGAATTACACCGACAAATTTTTGTAAAACATTTCTATAACGATGAGAGCCAAACTCTCTTATTCGCATTGGGATACGTTCCTTAGAGCCATATAAAATGATTTCTTGATGCTCAAGAGGTAAATCTTGGAATGGCTTGTCGTTGTCTATGCCATATTCTAAACTTACAGCCTTAATTACGTCGTCATAATATGAAGTTGATGACTTACTCCAAGGGTAAATAGCTCCATCTTTAATAGACTTTGTTTTATCAGGAATAACTAAATCCGGATCAATTTTGAAATCAACCCCAATTCCACCACATTTTTCGCAAGCGCCATAAGGAGCATTGAATGAAAATATGCGTGGAGATAATTCTTCATAGCTTAAATTACAATCAGGACAAGCAAGTTTTTCGCTATAAATCAATTCTTCACCATCAAGCTTATCAATATGACAAACTCCGTCAGCTTTTTGAAGTGCAATTTGGACGCTATCTGCAATTCTTGATTTAGCTTCAGGTTTTACAACGACTCTGTCCACAACAACAGAAATGTTATGAACTTTTGTCTTAGCTAAAGAGATTTCATCTTCATCAAGGTTATAAATTTCGCCGTCAACTTTTACACGAACAAAGCCTTCTTGTTTTAATTCTTCAAAAAGCGATTGATATTCGCCTTTTTTACCTTTAACAAGTGGCGCTAAAATTTGGATTTTAGTACCCTCAGGTAAACTTAAGATACTAGCTACAATTTCATCAATCGTTTGTGGACGAATTGGCTTTCCACATTTCGGACAGAAAGGAGTTCCGACTCTTGCATAAAGAAGTCTTAAATAATCATATATTTCTGTAACAGTTCCAACTGTTGAACGTGGATTATTGCTTGTTGATTTTTGGTCAATAGAGATTGCAGGAGTAAGTCCGTCAATATAATCAACATCAGGCTTATCCATTTGACCTAAAAATTGGCGTGCATAAGTCGAAAGACTCTCAATATAACGTCTTTGGCCCTCTGCAAATATTGTATCAAATGCAAGCGAGCTTTTGCCTGAGCCAGAAACACCAGTAAACACAACAAGCTGGTTCTTTGGTATTTCCAAAGATACGTTTTTGAGGTTATGTTCCCTCGCTCCCTTAATTGTTATTTTATCTGTAGCCATATTAGGATTATAGCACTAATATATTTTATATGACCAGAAATCAATCAAATTAAAGTACTCTAGTAGCCTTCTTTAAAATAGCTTTTGCAGGATTATACGCAGGCCTGTATGCATTTTCAGTTGCAATACTATTCAACCTTTTTGTAATTTCTTTAAGCAAGGTTCTTTTTTCATAACCACCCGAAACTATATTTTCATTTTTTATAAACCAAGTTTGCAAAGAGCACGGCATATCAATATCATTTGCTTTGCAATTTAAATCAATATACTTGTCATCAACTTCAGCTTCTGAACATACACCATAGCCAGATGTTACACCTGACAAAAGATAAGTATATCTATCATTTTTTGCATTTTTAAGCGCTTCACAAGCTGCATTAAATTCTAAAACATCTTCCACCGAAGACGATTTTATTAAATCTTTAGAGATTTCATTGTGGATAAACTTTGCACCGAAACTTGGCGCACAAGCAGACAAATTGCACATTTGAACAGGATAAATATTCATAATACACACTCCTTTACCCTATGGGGAACGGGTAATATTATACCATAAAATAAAAATACAATACACTCTTAAGAGTGATTTTTTAACAAAAAACAGGCTATTTTTATAAGCCTGTTTTTAAAATCTGATTTAATTTAGAATTAAGCTTCTGCGCCCTCTTCCTTTTTACCAAGCATATCTTGAAGCTTAGTCATAATTTCTTCACTTTTTTCTTGTGCGTCAGAAACAATATCATCTGCTTTTTTTTGAATATCTTTTACAGTTGCTTCCGTTTTCTTTGCTAAATCAGAAGCCATATCACCAAGCATTTCTCTTGTTTCTTCACCTGATTTTGGAGCAAGTAAAACACCGGCAACTGCGCCTAATGCTGCACCTACTGCAAAACCTGCTAAAAATCTCATTACTGACATATTATTTTTCTCCTTCTTTCGTAGTTTAACTTTTGTAATAATTTTTTTTATCAGACAAGTATACTAATCAAAAAGATTATTTTTTAGCAAACATTTTAAAAGCAGAACAAAGCCCACCGAGAAAGCCTTTTGTTGCCTTACCTGTCAATTTAGAAAGTTGTCCTAATAACTTAAGTGGAGTTTTTGAAACAAAATCCTTCACTTTCTTAAAGCCTTCATCTGTTTTAATAATAATACCACTTACTATTTCTACTGATTTATTAATGTTTTTCAAAGTTGGTTCTAACTCTGTCTTAACAATAGTGGTTGTTTCATCAATGTTTCTTGTTAAGTGAGAAACATCATACAACACTTTTACCAACATAACACCTACAAGTATTACAATCACACCTGTTGAATATGCTAAAAAAGTCAAACCATTATACAATTGTGCTGTTTCCATTTTTTCCCCTTATCTTTAGACAATATTAGTTAAAATCGTAATCGTTAATTTCTTCCAATTCTTTTGCTTTTCTCATCTTAGAATTTTTCAACATATTACCAAATTTTTTATATTGTCTTTCTAATTTATATTTCATCAAATCTATTGATTCAAGAGCTTGTTTTTTAGCTTCAGCAACTTCTGGTGAATATTTTTCTGCCAAGTCGCAAACAGTATCTTTAACTTTTGCTCTCATTTCTGAACCTGGGCAAGGCGCATATAATATACCAGCAACAATTCCGCCTAACATACCTGCCAAAAGCCCTAAGCCGAATCCTATTGAAGATTTTTCTTTGCTCATAATATACCTCTTTTCTATTAATTATCTAAATTATACCATAATTTCAAGCAGTGATAAACCCTTTGCAAGGGCTTTTGTAATTTTAGATTTACGAATTTTTTGGACAAGTTTTATATTACTTTTTATCAACAAATACCCAATGCCAAGCTTAATTAAACGATAGAGAATCATTACTTCACTATTTCTAGCAACTTTTTTTGCAAATTGCTCAGTTAGTTCTTTGTATTGCTCAGAAATTTTTCTTACTAACTCAGAAATATCACTTATACCAGGTTTTGCCAAAACAACTGTTTCGTTCAAATCTATTACTGCTTTATCAAATTTGATAAGGACTTGAAACACAGTAATTGCAATAATTATTTCTGCAATAAAGACCACTGAAATTAAAAATGTATAAATCATATCTTTCCTATATTTTTTGAATTATAATATAGATTATATTTTATTATTTACAAAAATAAAATACGCTTGGAGGATTATTTCTTGAAAAAATTTAGATTTTATTTTTCACTTTTGTTTGCAAAACTTTCTTATTTATTTTTGAAAGTAACTAAATTGACCTCTGGCACATCAATAATTGGACTTATAACCTTAAAACTATGTCCAAATTTTTTGAATCACGCAAACGAATACATTACAAAATCTAAAATCAACATCACTGGAACAAACGGTAAAACAACAACTTCTGGCATAATAACACATTTAATTAGAAAAGATAAAAAATCTGTTATAAACAACTCTATGGGCGCAAATATGCTAAACGGTATTGTTAACGCTTTTGCACTACAAATAAATCCACTCAAAAAAGCAGATTTTTCTGTAACAGAAACAGATGAAGCTTTTTTAGAAATCGTCAATAAAGATTTTGACTCAGACTATCTTCTTGTAACAAACCTCTTTAGAGACCAATTGGACAGATATGGGGAATTGACTACAACAAAAAGATTTATCCAAAACGGAATTGATTTAAAACCAGATTTACAATTAATACTTAATGCTGACGATCCTTTAGTTGCGAGTTTTAAATACCAAAATAAAACTCCAATTTTCTACGGAGTAGAAAATGTTGTTTATAAAGATGGGCTAGAACATTTGCCATCTAAAGCAGAAGAAGCTTTTAATTGTCCTTGTGGAAAAGCTTTAGAATATAGCAAGAAATTTTATGCACAACAAGGTCATTATCATTGTGATTGTGGTTATACAAGACCTGACGTTAAATACAAAGCTGATGTCACTTTATACAAAACTCATTGCGTTTTAAATATTAATAACGAAGAATTTGATATTCCACTAGTAGGTTTGTTTAACGCCTATAACGCTCTTGGAGCAATTGCTTTAGCAAAAGAATTAGGTATAAAAAACATTCAAGAAAATTTAAAAACCTTCAAAGTTGCATTCGGAAGAAGCGAAGTTAAATTCTTAAACGGCAAAAGAACACTTATCCAGCTTATTAAAAATCCTGCTGGCGCAAGTGAAGTCTTAAAAACAATAGATTTGGACACAAATCTTTTAATAATTATTAACGATAACTATGCTGATGGACGTGATGTTTCTTGGCTTTGGGATACAGATTTTGAATGCATAAATAAAATTCACAAAGAGATCATTTTATCAGGAACTCGAGCAAATGATATGGCACTAAGACTAAAATATGCAGATGTAGATACAAATAAGCTTAAAATTATAAGCAATATAAAAGAAGCGGTTGATTATGTTGGAAAAGTTGCAGATAATGATATTACAATACTTCCAACTTATACAGCTTTATTAAAATTAAATAAGATGAAAATTATTAAAAATAGATAAGAGGTAATTAATTATGTTATTAGGAGTAAATATAGACCACGTTGCAACTCTAAGAAATGCAAGAGGTGGATACGAACCAGATGTTTTAACTGCGGCACGCATCTGCAAATCTTGCGGAGTTGAATCTATTACAACTCACTTAAGAGAAGACAGAAGACATATTAAAGACGAGGACGTTGAAGCAATAAGAATGCTTCCTAGAACTCGTTTAAACCTAGAAATGGCAATGACTGATGAAATGCAAGAAATTGCACTACGTCTTAGACCACACGCTGTTTGTATTGTTCCTGAAAAAAGACAAGAATTGACTACAGAAGGCGGACTTGATGTTGAAGGCCAAATCGAAAGAGCAATAAAATTCACAAAACCACTTTTAGAAAAAAATATTGAAGTAAGCTTTTTTATAGATCCTGATGTTCATCAAATTGCGGCGGTTGCAAAAACAGGCGCACCGTTTATTGAATTACATACAGGCAGATATTCAGAAGTATTTGGGACATCAGAAGAAGAAAAAGCTTTTCAAGACCTAAAAGGTGCTGCAATCTTTGCACAAAATTTTGGACTAAAAGTTAATGCAGGTCACGGACTAAATTATCAAAACGTTGGAAGAATGCACGAAATTCCGAATTTAGTAGAATTGAATATCGGGCATTCAATTATTTCTAGAGCAATCTTCGTTGGACTAGAACAAGCTGTTAAAGAAATGAAGGCTTTATGTGAGGGAAAGGGTTAAATATTAAGGCTCCACGTTAACCAACCCTCTCCAAGTAGGGTGCGTTGTAACGCACCATAACAGGTAAGTAGGTCGGCTTTACTAAGCCGACAAAAAACAAAAGGAAAACTAAAATGACTAAATCTAAAGAAGAAGTTATAGCAGAGATGCAACTAGTTGTAGAACAAATGCGACTTGATGATATCGAAGAGAACCCAGATTGCGAAAACGAATATTTTACTTGCAACGCTTGTGGGGATACAAAATCTCTTGCAGGGTCTGTTCAATATGGACCTTATAGACTCTGTAACGACTGCGTTTTGTATGCAGAAGTCGGGTTTGAGTTAGGTCAAATCAAAACCATTGATGATTTAATCGATGCAATGGAAGATCGTAGGCTTGAAGCTGATTGCGAATTTATCAAAAACGAAGAAAAAAAATTACAGAATTAATCAAAAAGACGCTTTAAAAAGCGTCTTTTTAATTATAATAAAATTAAAATTTATTACTTCATAGCATAAGCAAAAGTATCGCCGCATATAGGTCTTAACATTTCAAGATTATCCATTGCTGTAACAGCATTACAATTTTTATCTACAGTTCTATTAAGGAACTGCAATGTTTTTTTAATTTGTTGTGGAGAACCTTGTATGTTAAACATACGCCCAAACCCTCCGTCTAAGCTTGGTTTAACATCAAAATCAACAATAATATTCTTCTGACCATTTGGCAGAAGCTCTGTTATCCATCTAGTCATACCTAGTTTTTGAGCTTGTGAATTTTTTTCTCCAAAAAGCACTATCTTAGCTACATAATTATCTCTAATAATTGCACTTGCACGGGTCCCAGTTTTTGGATTTTGAAAAGATTTTAATGCTAATTTTGCTAAACCAACTGTATCCATAATTTCCCCTTTTAACTATTCATTCCTATCTCTATAAAGTTATCTAAGTTATCATAATTGCCTTTTCACACATCTTCTTTAATAAATCTTAACATTAATCAAAACTTTTATTCAATAACAAAAAGGGTAAAAAATATCTAAACAAAAAGTAGAATAAAAATTTTCTTGTTTATAGTAAAATAAAGAAAGGAAATTTCAACTAGACACGAGGTTAATTAAACATGTGGGATTATACAGAAAAAGTAATGGATCATTATAGAAACCCTAGAAACGTCGGCACCTTAGAAGATGCTGATATGATTGGCGAAGCAGGCTCTCTTGCTTGTGGTGATTCATTAAAATTATTTATAAAATTAGACGGTGACAAAGTTGTTGACGCAAAATTCCAAACTTTCGGTTGCGGATCAGCTGTAGCGGCATCAAGTATTTTGACAGAAATGATTATTGGAAAATCGCTAGATGAAGTCAAAAAGATTACAAACAAAGATATTGCAGACCAGCTTGGTGGGCTTCCTGCTCAAAAAATGCACTGCTCAGTTATGGGTAGAGAAGCTTTAGAAGACGCTTTAAAAAATTACTATGGTGAAGACTCAGAAGAATGGCAAGAGCTTGAGTTAGAAGTTCACTCTCACGACCATGCCGGTGAAAAAATCATCTGCACATGCTTCAATGTAACTGAAAATCAAATTTGGGAAGCTATCAAAGTTAACGGCTTAACAACGGTAGAAGAAGTTACAAACTATACCAAAGCTGGCGGTGCTTGCGGTCGTTGTAAGGCTGTTATAAAAGACATAATTGAAACTTACTTAAAGAAAAACAAAGCTGAAGAAAAAATTGAATTAACTCCAACACAAAAGATTTTAAAAGTTGGTAAAGTTCTTGAGCAACATATTTCACCACAACTTCAAATGGATGGTGGCGATATTGAGCTTATTGATATCGAAGGTGACGTTGTAAAAGTTAAGTTAATCGGTGTTTGTAGCGGATGTAAAAATGCATCAAACACTTTGAAAAACTTTGTTGAAGCTGAATTGAAAGAAAAAGTAAGTTCTTCAATCACAGTTGAACAGGTATAAAATTGTTGGGCTAGTAAGCCCAACCTACGGAATAACAAAAGTAGGTCGGTTTTATTAAGCCAACACAACAAAGTAAATGGTGATGGGATAACTTCCCCACCCTAACCCTCCCCAAGTGGGGGAGGGAAGAATAAACAGTAGGGTGCGTTGTAACGCACCACAATAAGTAAACAATCGGCTTTACTAAGCCGACACAATGAACAGAAAGAAAAATAATGATTTATTTAGATAACAACGCAACTACAAAAATTGACGAAAAAGTATTAGAAGAGATGCTTCCATACTTAAAAGAAGAATATGCAAACGCATCAAGTATGTATGAATTTGCACGCAAGCCTTCTGAAGCATTGAAAGCTGCAAGAATACAAGTTGCAGATTTTATGGGCGCAAAAGATGCTAAAGATGTTTATTTCACTTCTTGTGGTTCAGAGTCTGCTAACATGGCAATCAAAGGTGTTGTTAACTGCAATAAAGAAAAACGTCATTTAATCACAACCAAAATTGAGCATCCTTGCGTTCTTAATACTTATAAAGAGATTGAAAAACAAGGATACGAAGTTGATTATATTGGAGTAAACTCAGACGGTGAATTACTTGTTGATGAATTAAAAGACAAAATCAAAAAAGACACTGCGCTTGTATCAGTTATGTGGGCAAATAATGAAACTGGCGTTATAAATCCTGTTGAAGAAATTGCTGAAATTATTAAATCAAAAAATCCTGATACAAAATTCTTTGTCGACGGAGTTCAAGCTGCAGGCAAAATCCCAATGGATGTTAAAAACTCTTTAATCGATATGGTTGGAATTTCTGGTCACAAAGTTCACGCACCAAAAGGTATTGGCGCATTGTATGTAAAACCAGGTACTCGTATAACTCCACTTATTAATGGTGGTCATCAAGAAAAAGGCCTAAGAGCTGGTACTGAAAACGTGCCATACATTGTAGGTTTCGGCAAAGCTTGTGAATTAGCTCAAAATGCTTTGGATTATGAATTAAAAGAAGTTAGACGCTTGCGTGATAAATTAGAACAAGGAATTCTAAAAAATGTATTCAATGCAAGATTAAATGCACCGACTTTGAATAGAGTTCCTAATACTACAAATATCGGTTTCCAATATGTTGAAGGCGAATTAATCCTTCTTCATTTGAGCGATTTAGGAATTTGCGCAAGCTCAGGTAGTGCTTGCACATCAGGTTCGTTAGAGCCAAGCCATGTGCTTAGAGCAATGGGCGTTCCATTTACTGCTCTACATGGTTCAATAAGATTTTCTTTATCAAGATTTACAACTGAAGAAGAAGTAGATTTTGTTATAGAAAAAATGCCTGAAATAATGGATAAATTGACTAAATTATCACCATTCCAAAGGGAATTAGCAATGCTAAAGGGATAATAGAATTCCCCACCCTAACCCTCCCCAAGTAGGGGATGGACGATCTATTAATAGGAGGATTTAAAATGCTAGATCAAATGTTAACAGAAGTATGTAAATTTTTTACAACTCATTCAAAACTAATTATAGGAGTTGTTATAAACCTTTCACTAATTTATGTTTTTTG
Organism: Candidatus Gastranaerophilaceae bacterium; assembly: GCA_045586965.1. Taxonomy (GTDB): domain Bacteria; phylum Cyanobacteriota; class Vampirovibrionia; order Gastranaerophilales; family Gastranaerophilaceae; genus CAG-196. The sequence goes on from JAZNBJ010000009.1 coordinate 21,244, forward strand.
CAAAATCGCAGATGCATTTAATAGAAAACTTGAACAAAACCTTTTGACCAAACATCCTGATTCACCATTGGTAAATTTAATGCCAATTTTAACAAGAATTGCAAAAGTTGTGATTATATTCTTCATTGTTGCAAGCTTTTTGCAAAGCTTTGGCTACAACGTAAGCTCATTAATAGCAGGTTTTGGTATCACAGGTTTGGCAGTAGGTTTTGCAGCTAAAGAAGCTATCGGAAACGTTTTTGGCTCAATTGGATTGCTAGCAGATAGAGTTTACAAAGTTGGTGATTACATCTCATTTGACGGCTATGAAGGTACTGTTATCAGCGTTAATTTCCGCTCAACAACTATTAAAACAATTCAAGGTTTTGAAGTTAATATTCCAAACAATCTTCTTGCAAATAATGAAATTACTAACGTTACAAAAGCGACTGAAAGAAGAATAGATTTAACTGTTGATATTGAATACGGTACTTCTAACGAAAAAATCGACAGAGCTTATGAAATTTTAAAAGAAATCGCAGACCAAAACAACTTAATAAAAGACGGTGCTATTTCTTTTATTGAAAATATGGCGCCAAGTTCTATCCAAGTAAGACTAATTGCTTATACTACTGATGGAACTTTAGCTACTGCAACAGAAGCAAAAAGCCAGATTATAAGAAGTATTATTCACCATTACAGAGCAGAAGGTATTGAATTTGCATTCCCTTCAATCAGCTTATACAATGGCGATTCAAACGTAAAAATAGGTTAAAAAACTTTTTATAGAAAAAGAGATGGCATCAAGTCATCTCTTTTTTTATTTTAAAAGTTGTAAAAGTTTTGTTTTATCAGCTTTAAAAAATTCTATAGTATCAGTTGGTGAAAATTTGACTTGTTTAAAAACTCTCTTAAGAGCTTCCATATCACCAACAAAATTTAACGGATTTATAATCTCACTTATACAAACAAAAATTCTATCAAACTTAGAATTATAAGCCATACTTGATTGCCAATATCTATTTAAATCCCTAAAAATTGTAGCAGGGATGTTTTCTTCCTTAACCATTTTTTCTGCGGTATCGAAAACCATAGAGGAATAATCATACTCGCTTTTTGAGCCCATAATAAAAGCATTCGAGCCTTTCACATAAGATTTTAACCTTGGGAAATTTCTAACATTTTCTTCTGAATCAAGAGCGTGTACTGTCAAAGGAGCAGGTTTTCCTTTATCAACAAGATGCAATAAAGTACAGCTTCTAACATCCTCTGTAGAAATCAAGGTCGAATCTGTTCTATAAGCCCTTGATTGCACATGGTCACTATCCTTTGAGCCAATTTTCCATTGAAAAATGTTTTTATACTCAAGGTTTTTCTCCATCTCAGAAGTCACTCTTTCATAATCTTTAGGGCTGAGAACGTATATTTCAGATTTAAAATTCAAATTATTAACAGATCTTATTTGCATATAGTTAATAAAACTACTGAATTTTTTTTTTGCTATTTAAGCTATAATAATTTTATGAAAATAAAAATAATTTGCCTAGGAAAAATTAAAGAAAAATTTTTAAAAGACGGTATTGATGAATTTATGAAACGTTTGACACCATATACATCAATAGAAATCGTTGAGCTTTCGCCCGTTGAAATAAAAGACGAAAACCTTACTCAAAAAGCTCTTGAACAAGAAGCAGAAAAGATTTTAAGTAATATAAAGCCAAACTCTTATGTCATTACACTTGAAATCTTAGGTAAACAGCTTTCATCTGAAGAGTTTGCTCAAAAAATTAATGAAATTACAAACGAAGGAATTAGCGAATTAGTTTTTGTAATCGGCTCGTCTTGTGGAATTGCACCAAGCGTTTCTCAAAGAGCAGATTTTAAATTAAGCATCTCTAAGATGACATTTTTGCATCAATTTGCAAGATTATTACTGGTCGAACAAATTTATAGAGCTTTCAAAATCCTAAAAAACGAAACATATCATAAATAGGAGTAAATAGAAAACCCGTTTATTTTGTTGGGATGAAACCCCAACCTACTTTTTTTGTTATTCGTCAGGCAATGCCTGACCTACAAGCTTCACTTCCCGAAGAGGTTGATGAAAGTTGGTTTCCCAAGCTTCGTGGCGAGAATGACATTTATTTTATCCCTAAAATCCGATTGCGTATTTAAACACTTTACGTTTTGATTTAGAGGAATTTGTATCGGTTGATTCTACAACAATTTCTGGGGTTTCAATAACCTGACCTGCACGTTTAAGCATATTATTTTTTTGGAAAGTTTTATCAACGTTATTAAAAGATTTTAATTCATCCAATTTATTTTGTAGCTCTTCATTCTCATTATTTAACATCACAGTTTGTTTGCCCAAATCGTTCAATTGCATTTCGCAAGAAATAACAAAGTAATAGCTTACAACAACAACTGCAATAAGCAAACCTATAGCAACACATAACATTTTGTTAACTCGTTTGATAGCCATTTGTCGAACTACATTCTCCTTTGGAAAGTACCCTTCTATTATACTATTAACTGCCAATTTTTGAACAGATTTGTCCATAAAAGATTTTTTTGTATTCGGATAAGACGCATATCCTTTTGTTGGCTCAGCAGAAAATCTTTGGATAATCATATCCAAAACGTTTTTGTCCTCTGCTCTCTTATACGTTCTATTGTTGTTGTAACTCTTTAAAGCGTATACCAACTATTTCTACTCCCCGAAACCCAAATATCTTTTAGGAAATACACCTCGCAACCCTTAATTTAGCACTCCTTGACGGTGGATTTTCCCTTATCTCCTCGTCCGACGCCATTATCGGCTTTCTGTTTACCAACTCTATTCTTGGCGGTGGACATTTGCAAATCATTTCATTACATCTGCATTTTTGGCTCTCAAACTTTAAAATCTTTTTAACTATCCTATCCTCTAAAGAATGAAAACTTATTACTGAAATTATACCACCAATATCTAATAAATCCAATATGTCATGCAATACATTATTTACATTTTTTAACTCATTATTAACTTCTATCCTAATCGCCTGAAACACCCTTGTGGCTGGATGTATAGCAGATTTGATTTTTGGAGTAGCTTCAATGATTAAATCAGCCAATTCTTTAGTTGTCTGAATTTTTTTCTTAGCTCTTACTTCCACAATTTTTTTAGCGATTCGTTTAGAAAATCTTTCTTCTCCATATTCGCTAAAGATGCGCACTAAATCTTCTTCTTTGTAAGTATTTACAACATCATAGGCAGAAAAATCAGCTTGCATATCAAATCTCATATCAAGCGGAGCGTCTTTTGAGAACGAAAATCCTCTTTCAGCTTTTGTAAGCTGATGATAAGAAGCGCCCAAATCAATAATCACACCGCCTGTAATTTTTTCTATGCCTAGCTTTTTTAATTCGGATTTAATATTTGTATAAGATGATTTTACGATTGTTAAGTTTGAATAATCTTTTAATCTTTCACTTGCGTGCGCAATAGCTTCGTCATCAATATCAAAAGAGATTAATTTTCCACTTGGCGAAATTCTTTTCAAGATTAATTCACTATGACCGCCACCGCCAAGCGTACAATCTACATAGATTTTGCCATCTTGACACTCAAGCGCATCAACAGCTTTATTCAACATAACAGTATAATGTTTAAAATCACTCATAAGATAATTTTAGCATAGAAAACTCTATATAGACCATCTGGTCAATATGAAAAACAAAATTTCAACCCTTTGATTGATGTCCACCTACACTATATATATTACACTACTAGAGTAGACTAATATAGGGTGGGGGTAAATATGCCCTAACTCAAATTAAAATAGACTTGGTAGGTAAATAAAAATAGTAGAGGAGAGCGAAAGGTGCAGCTTTCGAGCTTAGACATAGCATTACAACGTATTGGCGCGATTGAAAATAGAATTCAATCGCTAGATTCGCTTGTTAAAGCACCTGATAGCGATTTTCAAAAAATTCTTGATACCAAAATTGAAGCAAAATCTAGCCCTAACAAAGTTTCAAGAAGCGAAATTGACAATTTAATTACAAAATACGCTGATAAAAACGGCTTAGACGAAGACTTTGTGAAAGCTGTTATCAACCAAGAATCAGGATTTAATCCAAACGCAACTTCACATTGTGGTGCAATGGGACTTATGCAACTTATGCCAGCTACTGCACAAGGCTTAGGCGTTTCTGATGCATACAACCCAGAACAAAACATTGAAGGCGGAACAAAATATCTTAAAGGATTAATGGATAGATTTGGTAACGATAAATCTTTAGCTTTAGCTGCATACAACGCTGGACCAAATGCGGTTAAAAAATACGGCGGAATTCCACCTTATGCAGAAACACAAAATTATGTAAAAAAAGTTTTAAGTAAATACGACACATACAAAGGAGCGAACGGATGATAGTTAGAGGATTAGAATCAGCTGCTAAGGGCATGATCGCTCTTATGGATATGAATGATAGAATAGCAAACAACCTTGCTAACGTGAATACTGTTGGTTTCAAAAAGGGTGAGTTGCGTTTTAAGGATGTAATGGAATCTGCTGTATATTCTCAAGAGGGTTCAATCTTGAGAAATAATTCAACCAGATACCTAGGCGATTTGAGTATGGGTTCAGAAGCATATCAATATGTTCACGACTTTACTCAAGGCGCTTTAGAAAAAACTGGAAACACTTACGATTTAGCAATCGAGGGTGACGGTTTCTTTAAAATTAGAGATGTTGACGGAAAAGAATCTTATACAAGAAACGGTTCTTTCTTGATAAACAGCGATGAATATCTTGTAACAAAACAAGGTGAATACGTTTTAGACGTAAACAACAGAAGAATTAGAATGATTCCAGAAGATTGGGATCCAGAGCTAATGAGAGACAAAATGGAAATTATTATTGGCGAAAGCGGTAATATTGAAATGAACTCTTACACTCAAAAAATTCCAATGCAAACAATCGGTATATTTGACTTCTCTGATAAAGACGACTTGTTCGAAATCGGTGATGCAAGATTTATACCAATGGATAAAGAAAACAACCTTGAGCTTAGAGCTGAAAAGTTTACAGTTCAACAAGGTATGTTAGAGCTTTCAAACTCAAGCGTAATTAAAGAGATGATAAATACAATACAAACAACTCGTAATTACGAATCGCTTACAAAAGTTGTAAGCACAAACAGCGATCTACTCAGAACAGCAGTTTCTGTAGGTAGAATTGGCAGTAGATAATAAGAATAACCAAACTTAGGAGAGGATAATATGTTAAGAGCACTAACAACAGCAGCAACAGGTATGATTGCACAACAAAATTACCTTGATGTTATTGCAAACAACGTAGCTAACGTTAACACAACTGGGTTTAAAAAATCTAGAATTGAGTTTCAAGATTTACTATCTCAAGCTCAAAGAACACCTGGCGCTTTGATGAACCAAGGTACATACCAACCAGTTGGTATCGAAATTGGTCTTGGGGTTAAAACCGCAGCAACAACTCGTATTTTCACACAAGGTGTTGCAATCTCAACTGGACGACAGCTTGATATCGAAATCGAAGGTGAAGGCTTCTTACAAGTAATGAAAGAAGATGGTTCGCTTGCTTACACTCGTGATGGTTGTCTACAAGTAGACTCACTTGGTCAGCTTTGTACAAATGACGGCTTATTAATTCAGCCTTCTGTATCAATTCCTCGTGACGCTACTGAAGTTACAATCACACAAGACGGTAACATCTCAGTAACTTTACCAGGACAAACTCAACAATCAATCGTTGGTTCTTTACAGTTGGTAAAATTCCAAAACCCATCAGGTTTGTTATCAATTGGACACAACTTATACAAAGAAACACAAGCCTCTGGTAACCCTGTTCAAGATACACCTGGACAAAACGGTTTAGGTTTAATCCAACAAGGTATGCTTGAAGGCTCAAACGTTCAAATCGTTGACGAACTTGTAGGTCTAATCAAAGCAGAACGTGCTTTTGAATCAAATTCAAAATTGATTAATTCTTCAAGCAATATCTTGCAGTTGACTAATAATATGTCGTAGAGGTAAATAAGTTGAAAAGATTTTTAATTACAGCTTTGATAATAATGATAACAGGGATGAGTGTAAATGCTCAGACTGTTACTTCTGCTGAAATTAAAAGTCAAATCGCTAATCAGCTTGAAGCGATTTATAACAAAAATACAGACGCAGAAATCGAAGTTAAAATTACTGCAACACCATTTGCAGAACTTCAGCTACCAGACGGGAAAATTACATACAAAATTGTCCAAGGCGCAGACAAAATTGTACCTCGTGACATCAAAAGAGTAGATATATATGTTAATAACGCTTATGTTAAAACACTAAATCTACCAACTCAAACTAGTGTTTATAAGGAAGTCTTAGTTGCTGCAGACTTCATAAACAGAGAACAAGCAATCACTAGAGAAGCTACTTTAGTAAAGAAAATTGATGTTTCACAAAAAATTGATTATGTATTAACAGAAAAAGTTTTATCAAAAGAAATGTCTGCCAAAAAAGCATTTCAAAAGGGTGAGGTTATTGACAAAAGGTTTGTAAAAATGAAACCTGATGTTGCAAGAAACGGAGAAGTAAGAATATTCTTCGTCTCAAACGGAGCGGTAATGATTACAATTGACGGAACTGCTCTTACTGACGGAATGACTGGTGACTATATCAACGTAGAAAACAAAAATTATAAAAAAGTTTATACAGGAAAAGTAATCGGGGAAAACAGAGTTTTAGTAAATATCTAAAAAAGTCGTTAAGACGTTAAGGCGTTAAGACATTAAGTACAAAACGTAACGAACTTAAAGTCCTAAAGACCTAAAGCCATAAAGACTTCAAAACGAGGTAAGTATATGAAAAAAATATTAGCAAGTATATTAACATTAATAATAATATCAGGATTAATTCCTGCTAGCGCTATTGAAGCAAAAGTAAGAATTATGGACTTGACTCATATTAAGGGAGTTCGTGAAAACCAGCTCGTAGGATATGGTATTGTTGTTGGCTTACCTGGGACAGGCGACAACTCTCGTTCAACTCAGATTACTAACAAAATGCTATTAAGAAACCTTGGCACAGTAATCGAGCAAGAAAACTACATTCAAAAAGGTGCTTCAGCTGCAGTTATCGTAACCGCAACAGTTCCTCCATTTTCTAAAAATGGTGACAAAATTGATGTAACTGTATCTGCAATCGCTGACGCAAAAAGCTTAGAAGGCGGTGTTCTTGTTCAAACTATCTTAAAAGCACCAAACGGAGAAGCTGTTGCTGTAGCTCAAGGTCCTTTATCGGTTGGTGGTATAAATAAAATCGCTGGTGGTTCTTCTGCTAGAACTGCAATCACAACATCTGGTAGAATCCCTGGTGGTGCAATTATTGAAAGAGATATTTATACAGAAATTGGGGATGCGGATTCAATAACTCTTTGTTTGGATAAATCTGATTACACTCTTGTTTCAAGAATAGCTAATACAGTATCTGCACTTGCTCCTGCTCAAGCAATTGACGGAAGTTCTGTAAAAGTTATAATTCCACAAAAGTTTATGAATGATAGAGTAACATTTATTTCTCTACTTGAAAATATGGAAGTGTCACCGACTTTAGAAAAAGCTAAAGTTGTTGTAAACGAAAGAACTGGAACTGTTGTAATCGGCTCTGACGTAAAACTACTTCCTGCAGCAGTTGCTCACGGAAATATTACAGTTACAGTTTCTACAACAAACGAAGTTTCTCAGCCAAATAGCTTTGCCAATGGCGCAACTGTTGGGTTTGAAAACTCTGATATAGAAATAAATAAAGCACCTGGCAGTTTGGTCGAAATGCCAGCTAATAGCAACTTGAACGATTTAATTAGAGCTCTAAATTCAATCGGCGTTGCTCCAGTAGATTTAATTTCAATACTTCAAGCATTGAAAAAATCAGGTAGCTTACAAGCAGAATTGATTATTATTTAAAAACGGCGTTAAGTCGCTAGGACGTTAAGACGTTAAGTTCATTAAAATAATGACAAAGTTGAGACGTAATATAAATTGAAAATTTGAAATGAACTTAAAGTCCTAAAGTCTTAAAGACTTAAAGACTAAAAAAAGAGGTAATTATGGATTTTTCAACACCTACGCTAGATTTAATTAAACACGATTTAAAAAATGCTCAAGTAGTAAACTCTGATCAAGTTTTATATAACAGAATTAAAGAGTCTGGAGATTCTAAAGCTCAATTAAAGAAAGCTGCAGAAGAATTTGAAGCAATTTTTGTAACTAAAATGCTTACAGAAATGGATAAAACAGTTGACAGAGAAAACGGTTTATTTGGCGAAAAAAATCAATATCAAGATACTTTTAAATCGATAATTTATCAACAAATTGGCCACGATATTGCAAGTAATCCAAGAACTTCTTTGGGAATGGCAAAACAAATTTATAGTCAAATGGAAAAATATACAGGGAAATAAAACTTCAAAGTTTGAGAGGAAAATATGTTATCATCAATAGGACAAAATAATAATGTACAAAGATTTTCAGCAGTAAATGCTTTGAGAACATCTGCAAGTCAGTTAAACAAACCTGCAGAACAAGAACAAGCTGCTGTCATCGAAAACACAAGTGATGGAGTTAAATCAGCTCCAAAAGGTCTATTAGAAAGAGTTGACGTTGCAGATATAAGACGTCACGCTGGTTTTGTTGGAGAATTCAACATTTCGGATGATGACATAAAATACGGATTAATGTACGGTAGAAGTGTTATTGCAGAATACCTCTGCTAAGGGATTAAACAAAGGTAAGTATATTATCAGGCTAAGCCTGATTAACTTGGGGAAAAATTATGAAAAAAGTTTTAGTATCAGCTTTAATATTGATGTCAATGCTAGCAGTTCCAACTGTGCAAGCTGAATCATTGTTCACATTGGGAGCTACGCAACAATATCAAGGTGTTCCACGTTCATTATTTGGCGGCGTGCAAGCTCGTCAAATTGGTGATTTAATTTCAATTATTATGGATGAAAATATATCTTTAAATGATAACCTTACTTACTCATCTGAAAAATCATCAGTAACACAAGATACTTTTACAAGCTTTTTGAATAAATGGTTTGGAGTCTCATTAAAAGGCTCAGATGGCTTTGGAGGTTCTAACGAAGTTTCTAACTCTGCTGTAGGTTCAAGAGCTATGAAATTAGGTGATAAAATCGCTTGTCAAGTTGTTCAACAACTTCCAAACGGTAATTTGACTGTACAAGGCAAAAAAACAATAGTTAACGGCAACGAAAGAATGGATTTCATAGTAACAGGGGTGGTTGACCCTCGTTGGTTAAATGTTGATGGCGAAATTTATTCATATAACGTTTCTAACTTACAATTCGCATTATCAGGTAGAGGCTCTATCTCAAGAAGCCAAAACGAAGGTATTTTCAACAGATTTGTTAAATATCTGTTCTAATTAAGGATTTTAAAATGTATACAGAAAAATTTAGAAAACTGATAACAACTCTTGATAAAGAACTTGAAGCTTATAGTAGACTCAAAGAGCTATTTATAGAAAAAAGAGAACTACTGAAGCAAGCCAAGTCTGACGATCTTGGAGTTGTTGATAACAAAATTTTGGCAACAAATAACGCAATTGTTAAGCTGAACAAAGCAAGACAAGCTGCCTCAATAGAGCTCTTAGGTAAAGACGGCTGCATGTCAGATTTCATCGAGTTTGCAGACCAAAACCAACCTGACCAAAAAGAGGCTCTAATGTTAAGAAAAGTAAAGATTTGTAACATTTCTGAGGAATTAGTGTTATTAAATAACCAAAATGTGGAACTAATAAAACATGGCATTGTAATCACTAACAAGATGTTAGAAACGGTTGTCGATGCATTCGCTCCTCAAGGAAGTATCTATAACGGAGCAGGAAAAACAACAGATACACGTGATTTAGACATGTGGACTGTAAACGAAGAAATTTGAGAAGGCAGTTTCTGTCTTTTCATAAAAGACGGAACTAAACTTTATTACAATGAGGTAAAAAATGGTTAGCTTATTCAACGCATTAAATATTTCATCAAACGCACTAACAGTAAACGAATCTGCAATTAGTGTAGTTTCTCATAACGTTGCGAATATGAATACAGAAGGTTATTCAAAACAGAGAGTTCATTTAGCAACAAGAAACATAGCAGGTGCGATTGGCGATAGCACAGAAGCTCAAATCCGTGCAAATGGTGGCGTAATGATTGCAAATGTAATGCGTTACACTGATGATTATTTAAACAATTATTATAGAGATCAGCTTTCAATCTTAAAAGGCTACGAAGCCCAACTTGATGGATTAGGCGACCTTGCTGATGTATTTAATGATTTAGAAGGTGAAGGGATTTCAGGCGCATTGGCATCTTTTTATGATGCTGTTAACAACTTACAAGAATATCCTGCAAGTTCAACAGCAAGAGTTAACTTCTTAGAATGCGCTAAGACATTGACTTCTAGCTTAAATGCTAAAAGTGCTCAAATTGCAGAGCTTACTTCAAAAGCACTTGGCGACGGCGAAAGCCAAGAAGCATTAGAAGCTTCAAAGATTTATCATGAATTCAGCGTTTTTAATGATAAATTACAAGAACTTGCTGAGGTAAACAAAGCTCTACAAATCACTCAAACTGGCACATTAGAAGCTAACAATTTGCTTGACCAAAGAGATATGATTCTTAATGATATTGCAGAATTTGCAGATATCAAAGTTAAAGAAAATTCTCTTAATGGTTCTGTAACACTATATATTGGCGGTCAAGAAATGGTTAAAGGCGCAGTTGTAAAAGGCGAATTACAACTTCAGACTGCAAAAGCTTACTGCGAAGCAAACGGAATTGATTACGAAAACGACTGGGTAATCAAAGATGCTAACGGAAACGTTTTAAAAGATGAATTTGGTCAACCTTTACGCAGAGAAGCTGCTGTTATAAACATTGTTGTACCTTCTGAAGATGGAACAGGTGAAACTATTGTTTCTGATGCAAACTCTATAATTACAGGAGGTTCTTTAGGAGGTTTAATTCATTCAACTGATGTTGATGCAGAAGGAGTTAACCCTGGTGTAGCCCAAAAGACTTTAGATATTATTGCACAAGGAATTGCAAAATTATTTAATGACTTAAATACTCGCAATGGAGCTTACTCAATTAATCCTAACGATACAGGAAAATTAGTCGCAACTACTGCTGATAACTTCTTATTTGTTGGTCCTGACGGTACTGCAGATAGTATCAGCGCTGGTAATATTAAAGTAAGAGATGATTTATTAACCGAAGATGGCTGTTGGGATATCGCTTGCGCATTTTTCGATGACCCTGCTAATTTCGACGAGAATGCAGTTGGTAACGCTCAAAACGTAGTTGATATGCTCGGCACAAGAAATAAAAAACTTGCTGAGCTCGGCAATATGTCGTTAGAAGATTATTACACAAACTTGCTTGGAAAAGTTGGTGCTGGCGGAAGCAACATGCAAGCTTTAGTTGACACACAAACAAGCGTAGTTGATTCAATAAAGAATAAGATTTTAAGCAACAATAGCGTTGACTTAAACGAAGAATTAGTAGATTTAGTTAAATACCAAACTGCTTATTCAGCAGCGGCACAGGTGTTCAACACTTGTAATTCATGTTTAGACGTATTAATGACACTAGGAGGCTAATAAATGGTAGAAAGAATTTCTTCAGCTTCAAGATATGCACAATTAGTAGCAGCAATGCAAATGAATCAGACCAATTTTAACAAATTGACTGCTCAGCTTGCATCAGGAAATAAAGTTATTGAGCTTACAGATGATCCAATAGCCTCTGTAAATATTTTAAATACTACAAAACAATTAGGTCAAATTGAGACATTTGAACAAAATGTTGGGATGGCAACTGCTGAAATAAGTGCATTAGATGACTTATTAGATTTGGCAAATGGATACCTTTCTACTGCTTGGGACAAAGCAGTACAAGCTAATAACCAAACTTATACAGAGGGTTCTCTTAAAGCGCTTAAAGTTGAAATCGACGAAATTACTAAAACAATGGTTGATTTAGCAAACACACAATATAATGACAATTATATTTTCTCTGGTGCAAATACAAAAACATTAACTTATACTATGACAGAAGATGGTCAAATTATTTATAACGGTACTCCACACAGCAATCCTGATTATGTTAGACAAACAGAAGTTGCTGATGGTGTATTTGAAGTAATTAATACAACAGGCGATAAAGTTTTTGGTTGGTATAAAGACGGCCAAGCTCAAACGGAAGACGGGAAAAATATTTTCTTAGATGCAGACGGCAAGGAAGTTTTTGAAACAGTTAACCCTGATGACGGTACTAAAACTTATGCTTACGCTGATGGAACGCCTATAACTGACACAGCAGTTATAGATGCTTTAGAGCCAAAAGGGGATTATTCAGGCGTTTTAGGAGCTCTAAAATGTTTAAGCAATTCTATTCAAAAAGTTTTAGATGGTGATACTGCTGAAGGCTACGAAGAAATGAATGCAACATTAGATATGTTTGCTCAGTCATTAAACGACATTACAACAGAACAAACAAAATTTGGTGGGGTCTACAACAGATTAGAAATGACAACATCTACGCTTGAAACTACTAATGAAAGTTTAACTTCGTACATGTCTAAATACAAAGACATTGATTACGCATCAGCAATTACTCAATGGATGAACGCTCAATATGCATATCAAGCTAGTATGCAAATCGCTGGCGCATCTATGAATATGAGTTTATTAAATTATATTCAATAAATTGTTTGTGTGGCTTATCAAGGATGATGGGCCACGCAGACTACAAAAATTTTAGTCTACAATTTTTATATACTTACCATTTCAAGGACGAAAAAACGTCCTTTTTTCTTTTTTTTGGGGGGTAAATATTTTTAAATAATAAATATTCGTAGCAAAAAGTTTTTTTAGCTGTTTTATATAATTATGAGAATTTTAAGTGTAAATAATAATTATAGCAAGACCGCCTTCAAAGGCTTTGAACGAACTGTTTACAAAGCTGGGAAAATGCCTTTAGAAGAAAACATTCTACATAGAAACAACAGCTATATCCTGCGTAGTGATTTACCTTGGAAAAAAGCTGCAGAAAAAATCATAAAAAAATTTAAAAATATCGATAAAGTATCTACAATTATCTATGCCTGTTCTGATGGTAGAGAACCTATGAGTTTATTAATTGCGCTTGATTCAATCGCAAGCCCTGAAGAAGTTAATAAATATTGCCCTATTATTGCAAAAGATTATGATATATTTGCAATAAACCAAGCCAAAGCAAATTTTTATGAAATAACTGAAGAAGAAAAAAATAGAATAAATTCAATAAGTAATGGCAAATTTTATGAATATTTCAAACCAGTTTCAAAAATTAAAAATAGATATAAAGCTACACCAAAACTAACCGACCGAATTAAATACGAGGTCGGCGATTTCACCAAAGAATATCAGACTCTACCTAAAGAAAACGTTATTCTTGCAACTAGAAACTGCTGGCCATATTTTTCAATGACAAATCAATATACTTTACCTACAAAAATCTGCAACCATTTTGATAAAAATACCTTGTTATTATTAGGTGAATTTGACTTTTCAACACAAGAAATATACGATTTTGTAAAAAATAAATTTCAATTAGTACCACCATATTGTTCAGGCGCTATTTTTGAAAAATAATTTGAAAGAAGGCTAATTGCGGTTAGACACTTGGTTTGAGAAAACAGAACAGTAGATTTGACAATTTAATTTAACTAGCAAAAAAAATTTTACGGGTTTTTATACTGTTGTACATTCAAGAAAAAGGTTTATTATGGATATAAAACTAAATAAAAATAGTATAAATAGTATACAACCGAGCTTTCGAGCTAGATTGCAATTGAGGGGCAATATTAGTTTGTTAGACAACAATGGTGTTAAATGCTTATCGAAAACCATTGATAAAATAGGTTCTAAGACGGATATTATTGATATAAATTTACCAGAGAAATTTTCTAAAAACAAAGCAAATGTTACAATTGCAGGTTATGTAAATGGTGCGTTAGAGCAGTTTAGTGTTAGCATAGAAAAAAATAATGTTTTGAATGGAATCGTTTCATGTTTACAAAATGCCAAAAAATTATTTCCAAAGGCTAAATCTACTGCAAAGGCAAAAAACACATCGCCAAAAGAAATAATAAATGCTCTTGTTGATGACAAAAAGTTTAACGAAAAATTAGCAGAATTAGTTGAAGCACAATCTGATTTATCAAAAATAGAAAAACTATCCGAGAAATTAGACGATTTAAAAAAGTGCTATGACAAAAAATTATTGAAACTAGAAGATGAAAAATTGTCAAAAAATACAGAAAATATATCAGAAGAAATGGCTAAAGCTATATTAGAAAGAATCAATAATAATGGCTATTTAGAATATCGTTTAGCTAGGTGTGTTGAACATGCTTTGAATAAAGATGATATGGCGTATTGGTTTGCAGACAAAATTGCCAGGAAAATATGTGATAGGGATGGTTGCAGAATGTATGCAACTTGGCTTAAATAAGTTGACTTTATTATTTATTCCAAAAATTTAAAATAGTTAATAGGTCGGCTTTACTAAGCCGACTTATTTGTTCATATTTTTCAAAATTCCCAAAAGTGACTTTTATTACCCTCGCCCCTTGCGGGAGAGGGTGGGCAAAGCTCGGGTGAGGGGTGTCTAGAAATATAATTCAGTGAGTAACAAAAGTCACTTTTGGAGTAGTTTGAGAAAGCAAACTTTCGACCTAATTCGTCACTCTGAGTATAGCGAAGAGTCGTAATATATGGCGATTCTTCGGACTTTATCCTCAGAATAACGATAAAATTACTTCCGACCAAACCACTCATTAAAATACATTCCAACCAAAACGGACAAAAAAATACAGCTCCTATATAGATTTTCTTTAAATTAAAAAGGACTCACCAAAGGTGAATCCTTTTTAATTAGCGGAAGACGAGACTCGAACTCGCGACAGTCTGCTTGGAAGGCAGATACTCTACCAACTGAGCTACTTCCGCATCAGCAAGTTTATGATAACTTAAACAAATTTTTTTTTCAAGTAATAAAGTTTCTATTTAATATTATGTTGCCTTTTTAATTATTTAATAATTTTGTAAAAATTTTATTGTACTTTTCTTTCTCTTTATTTGCGAACCAAAGAGAAAGAAAAGTACGAAAAGAAAGAGAAAAGACGCTTTTTTGCAGTTGGTCTCGTCGATATTAATCGACTCGACTAAAGCTCTAATGAGCTTTAAATAAATTATTTTCGCCGTTAATGACGGCGAGCGTAGGCGGTTAACACCGCCGAAGCTAGCAGCAAGAACGTGTTTTCTTTCTTTTCTTTCGCCGTTTCTTTTCTTTCTTTGCCTCGTAAATAAAGAAAGAAAAGAAACGGTAAAATAAAAACAATAAATAATTCTCAAACAAAAAAGACAACATAATATTATTCAGCTATTAGACTAGTTTTTACCTAGAGCATATGTTATAATAATAGATGTAACAGCACTTATTATAGGATTCGGAATAAATGAGAAGAATGAATGCATTTTCCTTGATGGAAATGATGGTCGTATTGTTAATTACAGCAATCGTAGCCGCAGCAACAGCCCCAATGGTAAACCGTAAACTAATGGAAAACCAAGCAGAACACGCAACCCCTTGGGTGTACTTGGGCGGACTCTCAAATGATATTGGATATAACCTTAAAGGCGGTAATCAAACTGCAAATATAGGCGGAATCATCGACGGTTCTGATACTAATAAGCCAAGTTTGTATATTAAAGCAAAAGATGAAAATCCTCATATCAAATTAAGCAATAGCAATGATGACTATTCTATAAATATTGGATATAAAAATAAAGCTCTTGCTATTTCTAATGACATAGAATCATTAAATGAGTATTCAACAACTCTTGGATATGAAGCTAAAACAGGTAAGAATGCAATTGCAATAGAACACTCTTCAATTGCAAAAGGAGAGTCATCTATAGCATTAACTCCTAAAAAAAACGAAGAAGGTAGTATAATTGT
>JAZNBJ010000010.1:0-19072 GCA_045586965.1 Candidatus Gastranaerophilaceae bacterium
AAATCTAATTGCGTCATCTTTTAATTCTTTTACGAAATCTTTAGCGATTTTTGAAAGAGGTCTGCTATCGATTTTATCAAATACTGCGTAGATTGGGTCTCCACCGTTATTGAATCTCATTTGACGATCTTTTTTATTTAAATAATAAAAATCGAAATCTGCAGGAATTTCTAAAGCTCCTGCTGGTTTTTTGTTTCTTTCGATTGCTGAATATGTTGTTGCCATTTTTGTTTCTCTCTCTTTTGAATAACTCTTACATATATATAAAGTATATATGTTTATAAAAATTGCCTTTTTTGTTGCGGTTTGTTAAGAAATGTAAAGATAATTAAAAAAAAACACTCTATTTATTAATATTTATCAATAAATAGAGCGTTATTAATCATATTATACAAATTTAACTAAACTTTAAATTAGTTCCATATTTTTGAGCTTGTTCAAGTTTTTCTGCCAAACGAACCATTCTTTGAAATTCAATTTGTTCACTTTTAGGATTTTCAAATACTTCTATTGGATCAACTATCAATCTCTTGAAATTTTTTTCGGTTATAGAATCAATAGCATTTAGTAACCTATCTATAAAACTTTGTTCCATTTCAGCATAAGACGAGTTCAGTTTTGCTAATGATTTTTTTAACAACGCTTTATATTCTTCAACGCCATCTGCTTTACCTGCATAGAAAAACATATCTGATTGTTTTCTTATATCTTTTACTATTTGAGCGTGACAGGCATCATCTATATCATTACCAAGTATTAACTCCATTAAATCCACGTATTTATCTTTAGATCTAAGAGGAGAAGAATATGCTGAAGAAAAAAGCTCTTTCTCAATATCTTTAACAGTTGCTTCCACTGGTAAACCTAATCTTAATCTAAAAAATTCTGAATTTTCAGTAATTATTTTATTTACAGCTTTTCTGTTTACAAGTATTTCTCCGCCCTTATCTCTAAACAAGCTGTTTACCTCAATTTCTGCATTTTCTAAAGCTTTATATAAATTATCTCTATTACTGTCAACACACTGCAAGGTTGCAGGGGTCTCACCTGTTGCAAAATATAGAAATCTTTTGCTGTCATCAAAATTATAATGCAAATGATTAATTATTTTTTTCCTTTGGTCTTCAGGCAAATCTTTTAATATTTCTATATTAGAGAACTCAATTCCTCTTTCGTAAGCAACACCCTGATTAATTTTCAATTCCAATTTTTCAATATTTTCAGGAGTCATCTCTAATTTAGGAGGTGGCGCTGGAACCGGTTTTGGAGGCTGAGATACTTTAATAACATCATCTGCCACAGATGCCGTAGTTGCAACAGTTTGAGTTGCTTTATTAAAATGATTATATAGTTTAGCTCCACAAAAAGCTATTGTTGCAATAGAAACAATAGTTATAACAGGGTGTTTAACCATAGCTCTTAGGCTTTTACTAATAAAGCCTTCTTTTTTATCAGGATTTTCTATAGATTCTTTGTTGCCAATCCAATCTGCAAAATTATCCCATCCAGCTTTTCTGGCCATATTTTCAGACCAATCATCACTTAAAAAGTTTGCAATACCATCCATACCTTTTTTTCTTGCATAATTAGCAAAAATATTATCATCTTCTTTGATAAGATTATTCGTAGTTAATTCAGTTTTTACTTTTGACACATTATTTTGCGCATTAATTTTTTGTACTATTGTCATAAAAACCCCTTAAATTGGAATCCCCGTATATTTATAAAGTTATTTTCAACAAAATAATTGCTTTATCGTTACAAAAATTTAAGTTATAATAATAAAAAACGGAGTTATAATATGGCAAAACAACATTTTAGAATTGGCTTAGGGTATGATATTCACCGATTAGTTGAAGGTAGGGAACTTATTATTGGCGGAGTTAAAATTACACACGAAAAAGGTTTATTAGGCCATTCAGATGCTGATGTTTTAGTTCACGCAATAATTGATGGATTATTAGGAGCGCTTGCGTTAGATGATATTGGAACACTTTTTCCTGATACAGATCCACAGTTTAAAGATGCCGATAGCTTGGTTTTATTAAAAAAAGTTTATGAAAAAATAAAAAAAGAAGGCTATTTAATCAACAATATTGATTCGAATATCATTGCTCAATCACCTAAAATGATGCCTTATATACCAAAAATGAAGGATATTTTAGCAAATCTTTTAGAAATAGATAGGAATGACATTTCTATAAAAGCAAAAACAAAAGAAAAACTTGATGCTGTGGGTGAAAATCTTGCAATTGAAGCAAATGCATCTGTTTTATTGATAAAAATATAATTTTACCACGTTTTATATGCGTTATAATATTCAAGCAAATCAATACATTCTTCAGATATTTTTTTTAAGTGAGGATGTTTATCTTTTATCATTTGAAGTGTTGCAATAGCATCAATACAACTAATCGTAACATTTGAGCAAGTTCTGTTCATTAGCTCATCAATAACTTTTTTAGATTTATCACCTATTTCAACTAAATCTGGATGTTCAGCAAATTCTCTTAATGCATAACATTTATTTTTTGCATCTAGTACATATTTGCTATTTTTAAAAGATATTTGTTGTATCGGCAATATCTTCATTATATTCCCCTAAAAGTATGGTGCGTCGTTTGACGCACCACTACTATCTTATTTATCCCTATTTTAATGATTCAATCAAATCTTTTATTACATTTTCTTGAACAGTTAACTCTTCAATTCTAGCATTTGTTTGATCAACCAATTCTTTAGGAGCATTCGCTACAAATTTTTCGTTTTTCATTCTGCCTAATAAAGAATTCTTTTCATTAGTCAACTTTTCAAGTTTCTTTTCTTGACGTTTAACTTCTGCTTCTAAATCGATTAAATCTGCAAGAGGAACGATTAGTTTTGAAGTAGAAACAACAGCTGTTGCTGATTTTGGAGGAACTGGTGCGTTCATTTCAGCATAGCTAATGTTATTTACTTTGGCTAATCTTCTAATATAAGATTCGATTGCTTTAAAGATTTCTTTTTCTCTGCCTTCTGCTCTTACTTCAACATCAACAGTAGCAGATGTTGAAATATTGAAGCTTTGTCTTACGTTTCTTAACGAAGTAATTGTTTGGAATACCAAATTCATTTCCTCTGCTTCCTTAGTATAAGCTAGTTCTTCACTATAAGTAGGGAATTTTGCAACAATCAATGCACTTGGAGTATCTTCGCCAAGCCCAAAAGATTTTACCCCTTGCCATACTGATTCTGTAATGTGTGGCATAATTGGGTGTAACATTCTTAATGACATATCAAGAACATATTTTAAAACTCGTTGAGTATTTAATTTTAGTTCAGGATCTTGAAGTTGTATTTTTGCAATTTCAACATACCAGTCGCAGTATTCACTACGGAAGAAATCATATAATGCGTGAGCGTTTTCACCTATTCTAAATGTTGACATATTTTCATTAACCAATTTCGCAGTTTCATTTAATTGATTTAAGATCCACTTATCAACAAGAGTTAATTTATCCTTATCAATTGGCTTATCGTCAACGCCTTCAAGGTTCATAAGTACGAAACGAGAAGCGTTCCATAGCTTATTCGCAAAGTTTCTACCATACTCAAATCTTTCGTCAGAAATTTTGATATCTTGACCACCATAAGTACAAAGCGATGTCATTGTGAATCTTAGAGCATCACAGCCGTATTTTTCAATAATTTGAACTGGATCAATTGTATTGCCTTTAGATTTAGACATTTTTTGACCTTTTTCGTCACGGATTAGGCCGTGGATATAAACAGTAGAAAATGGTGCTTTGCCTGTAAATTCCAAGCCCATTGTAATCATTCTCGCAACCCAGAAGAAGATGATATCAAAGCCTGTTACAAGAGTTGTAGTAGGATAGAATTTTTTGAAATCATCTGTTTCAGAGTTAGGAAATCCCATTGTAGAGAATGGCCATAATCCTGATGAGAACCAAGTATCAAGACAATCGCTATCTTGAACATAGTTTGCTGGATCTGGATTTTCTTTAGCTACAACCATTTCACCTGTTGTTTTATGATAATAAGCAGGAATTTGATGTCCCCACCAGATTTGACGAGAAATACACCAGTCACGGATGTTTTCCATCCAACCTAAATAGTTCTTTTCCCATCTTTCTGGAATAAATTTAATCCTTCCGTCTTTAACAGCTGCAATCGCTTCTTTCGCAAGAGGTTCCATTTTTACAAACCATTGTTCTGAAAGAAGAGGCTCTATAGTTGTGTTACAACGTTGACATTTACCAACATTGTGTTCGTGTTCTTTTATTCTTAATAAGAAGTTGTTGTAGCTTAGCATATCAACAATTTTCTTACGGGCTTCATATCTGTCTAAGCCGTGATATTCTTGAGGAACTTCGCCACAAGCTTTCATTTTACCTTCTTCATCAATTACCCAAATTGGAGTTTGGTTATGACGTTTACCAACTTCATAGTCGTTTGGATCGTGCGCCGGAGTAATTTTAACAGCACCAGTTCCAAATGATTTATCAACATATTCATCTGCAATAATTGGAATTTGACGTCCACTAAGCGGAATCATAACTTTTTTACCAATTAGTTCTGAAAATTTTTTATCACTTGGGTGAACAGCAATACAAGTATCACCAAACATTGTCTCAGGACGAGTAGTTGCTACAATAATTGCTCCAGCTTCGCCAACTAATGGGTAAGAAATTTCCCACATATGTCCTTGTTCTGTTTCGTATTCTGTTTCAATATCAGAAATAGCTGACATACAACGAGGACACCAGTTTACGATATAAGCACCTTTATAAATTAAACCTTTATTATAAAGAGTTACGAAAACTTCCTTAACTGCATCTGAACAGCCTTTATCAAAAGTAAACCTTTCTCTTGAACGATCAAAAGACGCTCCTAAACGTTTGAATTGGTTAAGGATTGCTGATTTATGTTCATTAGCCCATTCCCAAGTTCTTTCAACAAATTTTTCACGACCTAAATCGTGACGAGTTAAGCCTTCTTTCATCAACTCTCTTTCAACAACGTTTTGAGTTGCAAGACCCGCGTGATCAGTACCAGGAAGCCAAAGTGCTTCATAGCCTGCCATTCTATAATAACGAGTTAAGATATCTTGAAGAGTTCCGTCTAATGCGTGCCCCATATGAAGAACGCCTGTTACATTCGGAGGCGGAATGACTATTGTATGAGGTGGTTTGTTTGATTTTGCATTAGCCTTAAAATATTCACCATCTTCCCAAAATTTGTACATTTTTTCTTCTGTTGCTTTCGCATCATAAACTGTAGGTAAATTTTCAATTTTTATCTTTGTTTCCATAATTATCCTCTCTATTATTTCAGCTAATTAGATTCTATCACAAAGATAAATCTAAGATTATCATTTATAAACTTTTATGTAGTATGACATTTAAAAAATAATCGTTATAATAAAAATATGAAGAAAATATTTTTATTAATATTTATGTTTTTTGCAATCCAAACTGCACAAGCAGCCGTATTAGAGGCAGGAGTTTCTATTGAAGAAATACCTCCAGCATTCTTTGGTAGTTGGAGAGTTAGAGCAACTTTGGAAAATACAAATTCGTATTCAACATTTAAACCTCAAAGTATGGATTTTTGGAATTTGTCTAAAGTTGGTGACAGGGTGGTTTTGGATAATCCATTTAGCGGTGCTAACGCAGAAATTTCAGTACAAACAATAGAAGGGAATTTGGTAGTTTTTTCTAAAAAACTACCTTATGATGGTAATAAGGTTTTAACAGATACAGTTACTCTTAGACTTGGCGAAAACGAATTTTCAGGGATAAATTCTTTAACTTTGGAGTCTTATTCTTTAGTGGATAATCATTTGATGAAAACTGAAACTGCAATTTATCAAATTAAGGGTGAAAAAATTGCTGGCGAGAGTATTATTAATGAATAGATTTTGTTAAATAAAAGTTAACAATCAATTTACCTAAAAAAATATTTGTGTTAACATTTTTTATTATTGGAGTAGAGAATTATGATAACAATAAAAGATGTAGAACACGTTGCTAAACTTGCACGTTTAGAGTTAACAGAAGATGAAAAAGAGATGTACACAAAACAATTAAGTGATGTGCTAAAACATGTTGATGCAATGAACGAAGTTGATACAACTAACGTTGAGCCTATGGCACACGCTATTGATTTTGTAAACGTTATGAGAGAAGACGAAGTCTTCTACGAACAAACAAAAGATGAGCTAATGAAGAATGCACCATACGAAGAAGATGGTTTCTTCAGAGTTCCAAAAATCAACTAAGTGCTACGCACATAGACATTTTGTCGGCAGACATTGGTGATAAATATTTAATAAAAGATAACATAGAGGGTCTGCCTCAAAGTGTAACTACAAGCACAGAGAGGCTCTTGCCCTCTTTTTAGTATTCTACCAGCACAAACCCGCTGGTAGCCCGTTCAAGAGGAGTGCTTGGCGGTAAAAAATAAGTTAGTAAAGAAGTGGGATGCACTCCGACCATATGGTGAAAAAAATGACAAAATACATATTTATTACAGGTGGTGTTGTTAGTTCTTTAGGGAAAGGTATTGTAGGAGCATCTTTAGGTAAGTTATTACGTTCAAAGGGCTTCTCTGTTGCTATTCAAAAATTCGATCCTTATATAAACGTTGACCCTGGAACAATGAGCCCATTTCAGCACGGCGAAGTTTTTGTTACTGATGACGGCGCAGAAACTGACTTAGATTTGGGACACTATGAAAGGTTTATTGATTCAAACTTTTCACAGCTTAGTAGCGTAACATCAGGTAGTGTCTACCAAACTGTAATAAATAAAGAAAGACGTGGTGACTATTTAGGCGGTACTGTTCAAGTTATTCCACATATTACAAACGAAATTAAATCTAGAATTGTAAAAGCTCAAAAACAATTTAAACCAGATTTTCAAATTATAGAAATTGGTGGAACAATTGGTGACATTGAAGGATTACCTTTCATTGAATCAATTCGCCAATTTAAAGCAGAAGTTGGCATTGGAAACGCAATTAATATTCATTGCACATTGCTTCCATATCTTCCGACTTCTGGGGAATTAAAAACTAAACCTTCTCAACATAGTGTTAACGTGCTTAGAAGCCACGGTCTTAACCCTGAAATTTTGGTTTGCAGAACAGCTAAACCTATTCCAAAAACAGAAAAAGAAAAACTTGCTTTGTTCTGTTCAGTTGCTAAAGAAGCTGTTATCGAATGTAGAGATATGAAAAGTATCTATGAGGTTCCGTTAGCTTTAGAAGAACAAAATTTGGCAAATGTAGTACTTAAACTTTTGCAAACACCAGAAAGAGAATCAAATTTAGACAGTTGGAAAGATTTGGTTGATAGAATAACTCATCCTGAAAAGACCTTAAAAATTGCAATTGCAGGTAAATATACAAAACTATCAGACGCATATATTTCAGTTGTAGAATCTATTAAACATGCTGGATATGAACATAAGGCTAAAACTGAAATCAAATGGATTAATTCTGAGGATTGCGTTGATCCAAAAGTTTGTGAAGAACTTATGAAAGATGTTGATGGCGTTGTAATCCCTGGTGGGTTTGGCATAAGAGGAGTTGAAGGCAAACTAAATGTTATTAAATATGCACGTGAAAAGAATGTTCCATTTCTGGGGATTTGCTTAGGCATGCAATGTGCAGTAACTGAATATGCAAGAAATGTAGCAGGATTAAAAGGTGCTAATTCAACTGAGTTTGATGAAAACACACCTTATCCAGTTGTCGATTTAATGCTTGATCAAAAAGACGTTAAAGGTTATGGCGGTACAATGAGATTAGGTGCTTATGATTGTTATCTTAAAAAAGGCTCAAAAGCGTATGAGGCTTATGGCTCAACAAAAATTTCTGAACGTCATAGACACAGATATGAAGTTAATACAGAATATATTGAGCAACTTAAAAAAGCAGGTTTAATGTTCTCTGGTATGTCACCAGACGGAATGCTATCAGAAATAGTTGAGCTACCTCATCTTGATTGGTTTGTAGCTTGTCAATTCCATCCTGAGTTTAAATCAAGACCTGAAAGACCACACCCATTGTTTAAAGGTTTGATAACTGCAGTTATTAAACAGAAGGCTGACTAAATTTACTTCCTTGTCTGGTATCACGTCTTAAGAACTCTCTATCTATTCGATTTAGGGTATCTAGCTTTTTGCCTATCCAACGAGGAGCAACAAGCTCTGTTCTCAAGCCGTTTCCTGCTAAACGGTGAATAGTTGTTTTTGGTGGTAAATATTCTAAAAAGTCGCAAACTGTTGAAACGTATTCATCTTCACTCATAAAATCAATTTCACCATTACGATACATATCAGCGACTTTTGTACCTTCTAAAGCACAAAGCATGTGTATTTTAACACCATCAGGTTCAAGCTGTGCAATAGTTTGAGCTGTTTGCATCATCTCTTCATAATTTTCAAAAAGATTAAGAATAACATGTAGACAAATATTTATTCCAGAATATTCTCTTGTTTTTTCATACATCTTTAAAAAACAATCATAGTCGTGTCCACGATTAATTTTTAAAAGTGTTTTATCGTGAACTGTTTGCAGACCGTATTCAATCCAAGTATAGTAATCTGAGGTAAATGTATTAATAAGCTTCAACTTGTCAACATCCACGCAGTCAGGACGAGTTCCAATTGAAATACCGACTACATCAGGATGATTAAGTGATGCGGTATATATTTTTTCTAATTCATTAACGGGTTTATAAGTGTTTGAAAAAGCTTGAAAATAAGACATGAATTTTTGAGCTTTAAACCTGTTTTTCAGAGTTTCAGCACCTACTCTCACTTGTTCTTCTATAGAAAGCCTATTTGAGTGAGCTTGTGAAAAGCTTCCTCCATCATCACAAAATATACATCCACAATTTGAAATTGTACCATCTCTATTTGGGCAAGAAAAGCCTGCATCAAGAGTTATTTTATAAACTTTTGCACCAAATTTTTGTTTTAAATATTCTGAATAAGCATTATATCTTTTTTCCATAAATTTAGTTTAACACAATAAAAATCTAAATTTGTTACAATTAATTTACATTAATACTTGTAAATTAATTAACTTTAATGTACACTTAAGATACACTAGACTAAGAAAGAAGGAAATAATCATGGCAAAACATTGTGAAGTATGCGGAAAACAAGCATTAAAAGCAGCTAAATTAACATTCTCTCATAAACAAATCGTTAAAAGACAATCACCAAATTTACAAGATATTAGAGTAAATGTTAATGGTCAAACTAAAAAGATGACAGTTTGTACATCTTGCTTAAAAGCAGGTAAAGTACAAAAAGCTGTTTAATTTTTTAAATTATTGCAATAAAAAAGAACCGATTTTCACATCGGTTCTTTTTTATACTTACTTTTTTTTAAACTGCTGTAATAACTTTATCAATCAAGCCATATTCTACAGCTTCTGCAGCAGATAGGTAGTGATCTCTTTCACAATCGTCTTTAACTTTATCAAAAGGTTGACCAGAATTTTCAGCCATAATTCCGATTAACATATCTTTCATTCTTAAAATTTCTTTAGCTTCTAACTCTATATCAGTAGCTTGACCTCTAGCACCACCTAATGGCTGGTGAATCATTATCCTAGCACTTGGCAATGCCATTCTTTTACCTTTCGCACCAGCCGAAAGTAAAAATGCACCCATAGAAGCAGCCTCACCCATACAAATAGTTTGAACATCTGCCTTAATAAGATTCATTGTGTCATAAATTGCCATCCCTGCAGTAATAACGCCACCTGGAGAATTTATATAAAGCATAATATCTTTTTCAGGGTTTTCACTATCCAAAAGCAATAATTGAGCAACAACAGAATTAGCAACATCGTCATCAATTTCTGAACCTAAGAAAACAATTCTTTCTCTTAACAATCTAGAAAAAATATCAAACGATTTTTCTCCTCTTGAAGATGATTCAATTACTGTTGGTACATAACTTAAGATTTTTTTCATATCTGACATAATTCTCTCCTTTATTATGCCTATTTTATAATATTTTTTTGTTTAAAGCAATCAATAAAACAGTTGAATTATTAATTTTTAAGAGCATTATCTAATGCTTTTTCTAGCACTTCAATTTTTTGTTCAAGAACCTTCACTCTTGCAGTATCTTCTTCTGAAGAAATAGATTTTATTTCAAGTTGTCTTTGATAAGCATTAATTTTTTTTGAATAATTAATTATTATCATTAATACAAATATAGACTCTATCATTGAACCTGCAGCAAAAGCTATAAGCAACTGATATAATAAGTCTAATGATAAAAACCACTGTAACATAACAAACCCTCCTTAATAATATTACAATAAAATAGAACTTTATGCTAGAATATAAAAAGGAAATCCAACTAGGTAAAACATATGGGTGATGAAGATAAGCAGTTTGACGCCACCCCTCAGAAGCTTGAGAGAGCTAGAAAAGAAGGGCAGGTTGTAAAATCAAAAGACGTGTCTACGGCACTGTCATTACTTGTTGTGTTTACTTTTATTAATCTAATGGCACCTTTTATCTGGCAAGCAATTGTCGGACTTTTTAGGACTTTATACGAACAAATACCAAACCACACGTTGGAAAACATAGGTTTAACGTATATTTTTACAGTATCCGTTATTCCAACTGTTTTGATTATCGGCTCTGTTCTTATTGTAGCTGCTTTTATAGCTATACTAGGTGATTTTATGCAAGTAGGACCTCTTGTTGCAACTGCACCTCTGGTTCCAAAACTAGATAAACTTAATCCAACCAAATATTTTAAGAACTTATTCCAAGTAAAAACTTTGTTTGAATTAGGTAAAAACATAGTTAAAGTTCTTGTCTTAGGCTTAGTAGGTTGGTCTGTGTACAGTGATCACTTAGAAAGCATTCTAGGCCTTGCTGCCATTGATAATAACTTTGCAGTAATGATTGAATTCGGCTCACTTATAATCGAATTTATATACAAAGCATGTATAGCTTTCTTAATTATTGCTGCAGCAGACTATGGTGTTACAAAATGGAAATTCTTAAAAGACCAAAAAATGTCATTCAAAGAAATCAAAGACGAATATAAAAACTCTGAAGGAGATCCCCATGTTAAAGCTGCACTAAGACAGAGACGTATGCAAATGTTGCAACGTGGTGCGATGGATTCAGTACCTGATGCCGATTTTGTCGTTAGAAATCCAATACACGTTGCATGCGCTTTAAAGTACGATGCAGATACAATGCAATCACCAACATTAACTTGTAAAGGTACAGAGCTTATCGCAAAACAAATTATTGATATTGCTCAAAAACACAATGTTCCAATTATTGATAATCCACCAGTTGCAAGGGCATTATTCAGAATGGTTGATTTAAATCAGCAGATACCACCAGAGCTATATAAAGCTGTCGCTGAAATTTTACTATTTGTTTACGGGCTTAAAGCAAAACAAAATGGGAACAATTAATCATAATCCACCATTTAAATTAGTAAAAAATCTTGAAAAAAAAATTAAAACAATGTAGAATTGAATAAGGTTAGTTTAAATAAGAGAAGATGGATAGTAAGACTTTAATCAAGCAGTACGTAGGAATCGTACAGAAAATAGCGAGAGTAGAGCATAGACGTATACCGACCCATATGATTGAGTATGAAGAATTGGTCAGTATAGGTGTTATTGCTATTCAAACTTTAATAAAAGATAAAACAGAAGAACAGTTAGAAAGATATAACGAAGCTTACATTGGAACAGCTGTTCGTTGGGCTATTAGAAATGAGCTTCGTCACAGATATAAATGGTACACCTTAAAACACAAAAAAGAAGAAGGTTTTGAACCAGAAGCAAATGACGCATTCGCTAGCGACGATAGTGATGATATGGGATTCTCAATATCACCAGCTAAAGTTAGAGAAGCTGTATATGAAACAATTCTTTCTATTGACGGTTTGGCCGCTGCCGCTACTGATAACGCATCACCATTTGACTTTATAAAAGATCCGTCAGCCATGCCAGATGAAAAAGCTGAAATTGTTGAAATGAGTAAGCTTATCAAGCAAGCAATTGCAAAGTTACCACAAAAAGAACGTACAGTTGTTGAGTATCGTTTCTATAGAAATATGCAGGCAAAAGACATTGCGACAATGGTTGGTCTTTCACCTTCTCGGATTACAAGAATTATTCAATTCTCACTAAATGAAATCAGAGAATTTCTTAAATCTCGTGGTAGAGAAGATTACTAGGTTAAAAAAGTTTTTAACCTTTATAGGCAATCAAAATTCCGCCAGAAACTTCGACAATTTCGTATTGAAATTCGTCATCTTTATCAACTGCATCAATAAAATCTTGAACTTTTTCTGCATGCGAAGTGATATTATCAGCTATAATTAAACATTTATCTGCCAAATGGGGTTTTACGAGTTCAAAATATTTAACGTATTCTCTTTTATTTGCATCAATAAATACAAAATCAAATTTTTCATCAGGCGCAAGATTTTCCAAAACATCACAAGCACTACCTTGAAGAGGTCTAACGATATCATTTACTCCACATTTTGTAAAATTTTCAATAGCCACACTTTGGCGTTTGTCATAATACTCGATTGTTGTTAATCTTCCACCAGTTTGCTTAAGAGCCTTTGCTATCCATAGACCAGAATATCCATTTGATGTACCTATTTCAAGAGCAGATTTTATCCCCATCATTTTAATAAACATATTTATTAAAACCCCGGTTTTTCTTGGAATATTCCAAAAATCTTTTTGTGTTTTTTCTAAGTCTGCTAAAGTTTCTGCAGTTACTTTATCAAAAATTATATCCATGCTCTATAAATTTACTCCAACTTTCCCTATTCAAATAATTTTACTTTGTCTGTTATAATAACTTCTTTAATAGGAATATTCATGGCATAAGTCTTTAAAACTTTCCCCTTTTCCAAATCAATAATTGTATATTTGTTTTCTTTTATATCAGTAATAACAGCTAAATTAGTTCCAGAAATTTTATTAAACCCTGTTGAAAAACCTTCAGTACCAAGTTCGATATTTTGAATAACCTTTCCACTTTCAGCATCAATTTTTTGTATTTTATTATTTTGAGCACCTAATACATAAATAGTTTTACCAAAAACTTGCATTGCAATAGGTTTGCTAACTGTCGTAAATTCGGCAATTAGCCCTAAAGTTGTATAATCTACAACTGCAATACGGCTTTTTGTTCTACTAGCTAAATATAATTGATTATTTATAAATGCAATGTCTGAAACATTTGGAAAACGTCCAATATTTTTCAGTTCATATTTATTATTTAATTCAATTGACCATATATCACTTTTCATTTTATCTACATAGAAAAGTTTGTCTTCGCTTAATAAAAGTTTTTCACAATAACCATTTACTTTTATTTTTTGGATTAATGACATAGTTTTTAAATCTATAACATAAATTGTAGATGCTGCAGGAGAAGTAATAAAAGCTCTTTCATTTTCTTCATCCAAAAGTATTTCTTCAGGAACAGAACTTAAATTTATTTGTTTAATAAATCTAGAATCTGCTACTGAAATAACATCAATAAAAGGTCTTTCATATGATGTTACAAGTACAAATTTCCCATTATTTACAGCTTCTATATCAATAGGAATAGATTTTTGACCTAATGAATATTTTGGAGCTGTCTGTGCTGGTTCTACAACTTGAATATTTTTTGAATAATTCGTTGTTACAAATAAAATTTTATTTTTCAACTGCGGTATTAACGCCTGATTTACATCAGGTTCTAACTCATCCAAGAACTCCTCAAAGCTTTCTTTGACGTTCAATTTAATAACATCTTCACTCTTTGTATCAATCTTTAAATTACCAATAATCCCTTTTATATTTTCTGGTAAAATCAATCCACTTGGAACAAGCATATCTTGAGGTAATAAACCTGTTCTTATTTGCAAAGGTGGATTTTGCATATGCATAACGGTTTTATTACCTTCACCATCTGATAAAACTTTCAACAGTGCAAAATCATTATTAAATATAATAGCATTTGGTTTTTGATTTAAATCCTGACCAGCAGGAAAAGATTCTTTTACTTCAATTTTTTTTACATCTGAAAAGAGAGAAGGAAATAATGGTAAATACACAGTATTGTCAGGTAAAATTATAACACCATCAAATCTAATATCTGCTCCTGGTACCGTTTTATATATATAATCACTAACTTCTTCTGGAATTTTTGCTGCATACACAGTTGTACAAGAGAATAAAAGCAACGTTAACACTATTAGCTTCTGCACTATATTTTTCAACTTTCTCCTCCTCAAGTTCTCAACAGTATAATTTTAGCACAATACCACTTATTTAAAAACACCTTTAAGTTTTTCTTTTACACTTTTTGTAGATTCTTTGCCGGTCTGTATTTCATAAAGCTTTTGATAGAGAGCTTTTTCTTCATTAGAAACATGTGTTGGTGTTTTAACACTTACAACTACAATATGTTCACCTCTAATCGTAGACTTAGATATATTAGGAACACCAGCGCCTTTTATTTTAACAACCTCACCATGCTGTATTCCAGAAGGTATTGAAATATCCTTATCTCCATCTAAAGTTTTTACAGTAACTGTATCACCTAATACAGCTTGAGCAGGGGAAATGTCTAATTTTGTATAAACATTTACACCATCTCTTTTGTAATACAGTGAAGGTTTTACATGTATAACAATATACAAATCTCCTGCAATACCGCCATTAATACCAGCGTCCCCCTCTTGAGATAAACGCATTTTGGAGCCATTATCAACACCAGCAGGTATCTTTACTTCAATTTTCTTCTCAACTTCTTTTTGCCCTTTCCCTTTACAATCAGGGCAAGGATCCGAAATTATAGTACCTTTACCATGACAATGAGGACAAGTTACAATTTGTGTAAATTGACCTAAAACAGTTCTTGTTGTTTGCTGAACACTGCCTCTGCCACCACAAGTTTGACATGTTTGAGGTTTTGAGCCACTTTTAGCACCAGAGCCTTTACAAGTTGGACACGTTTCAAGATGATCAATCTTTATTTCTTTATTAATACCAAAAACTGCATCTTCAAATTCCAATTCAATATCAAGCCTTAAGTCATCACCTCTTTGTGGAGCATTAGGATCTGGTCTGCGAGAGCCTCCGAAGCCTCCAAAACCTCCCCCAAAGAAAGAGTTAAACACTTCTTCTAAGTCTCCAAAGCCATTTGCAAAAGGTCCTTGAGTATTGAACCCTGCATTATTTAGACCGTCTTCACCATATCTATCGTATGTCGCACGTTTGTCAT
Organism: Candidatus Gastranaerophilaceae bacterium; assembly: GCA_045586965.1. GTDB lineage: Bacteria > Cyanobacteriota > Vampirovibrionia > Gastranaerophilales > Gastranaerophilaceae > CAG-196. The sequence goes on from JAZNBJ010000010.1 coordinate 15,309, forward strand.
CGTCCATCAAAGTTTCATAAGCTTTACCTAACTCTTTAAATTTAGCTTCCGCTTCAGGAGCTTTGTTAATATCTGGGTGCCATTGACGTGCCATTTTTCTAAAAGCACTTTTTATCTCATCTTTGCTTGCGTTTTTATCAACGCCTAATATTTCATAATAATCTACCATCACTATTCTTTCTATTTATATTAATCAATCCCTACGGTGCTGTTGCAACATTAACTAAACTTGCTCTTAAAACCTTATCACCTAATTTATACCCTTTTTGTAATTCTGCAATAATTGTGTTTTCAGGTTTTTCATCAGTAGGTGTTTGCATAACAGCTTCGTGTAAATTAGGATCAAATTCTTCGCCTTCAGCCTTAATTACTTCAAGTCCGATTTTCCCTAAAACATCATTAAGGTTTTTGTAAGCTAATTGATAACATTCTTTTACTTTTTCACAATCCTCAACTGTTTCAATAGCTTTCATTCCTCTATCGAAGTTATCTATAACTTCGATTAATTTTTTAACTGTATTTTCAGCACCATATTTTAATAAGCTTTCTCTTTCTGCTTCTTGGCGTTTTCTAAAATTATCAAAATCCGCAGCAAGTCTTATGTATTGATTGTTTAAAGTTTCATATTTTTCTTGCCACTCATTTTTTTCTTCTTTAACTTCATCATTTATTTCTTCATTATTTTCAACAACTTCTTCAGTAGGCATTTCTTCTACTGTTTCAGCTTCTATGCTTGTATCTTCTTTATTTACTGTTTCATCATTATTTTCAACTGCTTTTTTAAATGGATTTTCCATGTTTTCCTCCCCTTTATACTATTATATACAATAATTATAAGTGTTCAAATTGTATATAGTGATAATGTTTATTATTTTTTAATAATTGCTTAATAAATTTTATTTTAGGTAGTTTTATATTATAATTGTTTAGAAAAAGAAAGAGAGTCTACCATGTTGAAATATTTTTTTAGTTCATATTTAGTGACTATTTTGGGTTTAGCAGGAGCTTATTTTTGGGGCGAACATGTGCATAGCGGTACAGGTTTTGCTTGTATGTTTATAGCTTCTGTTTTAGCTATTTTAGAAATCAGCTTATCTTTTGACAATGCTGTCGTTAACGCAATGAAGCTTGAACATATGTCAGAAAAATGGCGTCATAGATTTATAACCTGGGGAATTTTAATAGCTGTATTTGGTATGAGATTTGTATTCCCATTAGCAGTTGTTGCAATATTTGCTAATTTAAATATTTTAACAGTACTTGATATGGCATTGAATGACATTGATCAATATGCCCATAATTTAGAATTGACACATGCTCCAATTGTTACATTTGGTGGAGCTTTCCTATTAATGTTATTTTTAGACTATTTTACAGATGCAAAAAAAGATATTCATTGGCTTGCTCCTATAGAAAGAAAAATCCAATGTTTATCTTGCATAAGAGGAATCTGCACTCTTACAACACTAGCAATATTAGGTCTGCTTATGTATAAAATAGAACCTGCAATGCAAATGAATGTTTTAAAATCTGGTATTACTGGTATAGCTATATATTTAGCTATTGATGGATTAGCTGAATGGTTGGAAAAAAGACAAGAAGAAAGAGCTAAACTTTGTGCGGATACAGTTAAATGTTCTGGCTTAGTCGGTTTCTTATATTTAGAGTTAATTGATGCTTCTTTCTCGCTTGATGGCGTACTCGGAGCTTTTGCCTTGAGCAAAGATATCTTAATCATAACCATCGGTCTATTTATAGGCGCAATGTTTGTACGTTCTCTTACTATCATGCTTGTTGAAAAGAAAACTTTAAAACAATTTTTATATTTAGAACACGGTGCACACTGGGCAATTGGTGTATTAGCTATCTTAATGTTTGTATCAACTTTCCATCATATTCCAGAAGTTGTAACAGGCCTTTTAGGTTTAGCTTTTATTATTAGTGCATTTATTTCATCACTTGTTTATAATAGAAAAAATGGTAGCGAAAATTAAAGACAAAAACTTATATTATGTTGGCGGTGTTGTAAGAGATGAAATTCTTAACATACCAAATTTTGATACAGATTTTTGCTACGAAGGAAATGCTATAGAATTTTCAAAAAACTATAATGTTATAAAAACTAACCACGACTTTGGAACTGTTAGAATAATTTTTGAAAATCAAGAAATTGATATTGCATCAACAAGAAAAGAAACTTATCCAAAAGTTGGTCATCTACCACTTGTTTCAGATATCGGCTGTCCGTTAAAAGACGATTTAAGCCGTAGAGATTTCACAATAAATGCGATGGCTAAAAACACTATTACAGGAGAAGTTATTGATTTTTTCAATGGACTTGAAGATATTAAAAACAAAAAAATTAAAGTCCTTCATGACAAAAGTTTTATTGAAGATCCAAGTAGAATTTTAAGAGCTCTAAAATTTTCTGTACGATTTGGTTTTGAACTAGATAAAGAAACTGAAAATTTACAGAATAAATACTTAGACAATATCAACTACGATATGAGTTTTCACAGAATAAAAAAAGAAATAAAAGAAACTTTTAATTTAAATAGCGATATAGCTTATAATCGTTTTATTAATCAGAATATCTACAAGTTACTTGGGCAAAATCAAATAATACCAAATTTAACAACTTCTATTCAAGATTTAGTAGAACAATATCGACCAAACACGGTTTGGATAGTGTACGCTGGTCTTTTTAATTTAAGTAATTTTGAATTAACTGTCGAAGAAAAAAATATTATTGATTCATACAAAAAAATTCAAAAATTAAAACCTAAAGCAGACCTCGAAATTTATAATATGTTTAAAGCTTTGCCAATAGAATCTATTTTATTGTATTCTTTAACTGAATCTTTAGAAATCGGTAAAAAATATTTAGATATTTTGTCAAAAATATCAATATCTATAAATGGAGATGACTTAAAAAAACTTGGTTTTAATCAAGGAAAAGTTTTTAAAGAAATATTTAACTTTGTATTAGAAAAGAAGTTTATTTCGCCTGAAGCTAACAAAGAACAAGAAATAGAATGGGTTAAGGAGCGTTTCTTATGATAAGAGAAATTCTTAATCGAATATATTCGTTTCAAATAAAAGAACAGCTGTTTTGTGATCCCTTTATCGGGATGCACATCTCATCTTTATCAGAATATCAAGGTACGAATACTGGGATTACAAGAAACATTCCAGTTATAGTCTCACTTCATGCTGATTCTAAAGATTATAACAAGTTACCAATAACTATATATTCACTATTAAATCAATCCATGAAACCAGATAAACTAATTTTGTGGCTTGATGATTCAGAAAATTTGCAAAACTTACCATATGAAATTACTCAATTTATAAAAAATGGTCTTGAAATAAAATTTGTCAAATTTTTAAATAATTATACAAGTACATATTATTCAATAAAAAATTTTCCTGAAGCAATTAATGTCACCGCAGAAAACTGCTATTATTACAGACATCATTGGTTGAAAAAGCTTTATTTATCGTATGCTTCGCATACTGAAGATATACATGTACATTTAGCACATCAAATTAAAGTGAAAGAAAATAAAATTATATCTTCTGAACATTGGGATAATTTTGTAAACAAAGAAACTGCAAGCTTTTCAAATATTATGGATAAAAGAGGTGGTGTATTATATCCACCAAATTGCTTTGGAAAAGACTTTTTACGAGATGATATTTTCTTGAAACACGTTCCTATAAACGATAACTTATGGTATTGGACAATGGCATTACTTTATAAT
>JAZNBJ010000011.1:0-32690 GCA_045586965.1 Candidatus Gastranaerophilaceae bacterium
ACGTGAGCTGTAGAGATGGTTATACCTCTTGCTTTTTCTTCTGGAGCAGCGTCGATTTCATCGAATTTTTTAAGTTCTGCTTGACCAGCAGCAGCCATACATGCAGTAATAGCAGCTGTTAATGTTGTTTTACCGTGGTCAACGTGGCCTACTGTACCAACGTTAACGTGTGGTTTCGTACGTTCAAACTTTTCACGTGCCATGAGATTAATCTCCTTCTTTGATTAAATATACTACGTTAACTTACTCTCTAAGTTATATAATTTATTTTATTATCTCAAAAATTATTGTCAATGATTATTTACACACAAACCTTGTAAAATTATTCCACAAAATAATGGATTTTATCCATTACAAGTTTAATAAAGTGACCAATTTGAGCAAATACAATGGTTAAAACGGATAACAAGATAATTGATTTATAAAGGAGCCATTTAGACTCTTCATCCAAATTTTTAAACTCTTCTTTTAGTTTCCCAAAACAATTGGAAATCTTTGCTTGTTTTTCATTAAGTATAGGCGATATTTTTTGTCTACACTTTTTCAAGTTAGGCGATTTTAAAGATGCACAAAAATTTGTATTTGATTGATAGCTGTTAATTGGTGTAATCATAATATTTAATCCCTAATTGACTAAATATTAATACACTATATTCTTTTTTTCAACATGTTGTAAAGAATTTAGAAGTAGAAATCGTTATTTTCTTCAAATTTAAACAACATCTTACTGTTTAAGCGTTCCATTAAATCCATATCAAAACTTCTTCCAGCAACCCTTGTTGGTAAACTTGCAAGTTTTTCAGTCTCAACTTTTAGAATTTCTTCTGAATTCCAAGGATTTATCAAATAAACATATTTTTCATCTAATTTTAGCACCGCATAAGCATGTTGAGTGTGTAAATTTACTTTTTCACCTGTTTCTTCAACAACAGCAGCTTTTTCTAGACTTAAAGGATCTGCTGTCTTCCCACTAAATGACATTGAATAGAATGAATTTGGATCATTAAATCTTTCAACATCAAAATTTTGAAAATCTTGTTCCGTATCAAATTGTTTCATATCAACATCTACTGAAACATAATCGTTTGTTTTATTATCAATATTATTCGTTCCTATTAAAAGGTCATATATAAAATTACTCGTATTACCATTTATATCTACACGAGAAGTAAACTTTTTATCATACGCTTGTTCTTTTATATACTTGTCTATAGCTATTTCTAAAGCCCTTACATCACCATCTCCGTTTACCAAGTGAGCATTTGCTTTAATTTCTTGCCAAGTTATTTCATATTTTTTCTTAACCCCAGGTAATTTTACAATTACAGAATCACCCGATACATTTGTTTCAACTAAGGTTTCGAGATATTCACGTCCTTTTTCTTTTTTATAAATAGACATCAATCCTGCAAGTAACCAGCAGTCACCAATTCGTCCTTGCTCTACATTATCATTAAATTTCCCATCAGGTTTTGTAACATCTGTTCCAGGGATTGGCTTATTTCGTGTCATTGCTCGTTTAAAATCAATTAACTGTTTTTTAATATCACCTTCATTTTTTACATAATCAGATTTGATATCATCTACATAAGCGCCATTTGCTACTTGCATTTCTAACAGCTTTGGAATTTCTTCAAGCATAAATTCTGCTAATTCTGGATCTCTCACTAACAAATCAGCATCCTGTAGACTTGGAACAATTGCTTCAGCAACAATATCTGAATAGCCCATGATTTCTAGTTTCTGTACTAAGGATGTAATTGGAAGCATTGGGATTTCAACATCCGATTTTTCTTGTTTTTTATTTCTATATTTATTCAAAATTCCATATACAGTATTAGAGTCCATCAAAAGAAATGTCTGATAAATTAAATCGCTATTTTTAGATTCTAGCGCTTTTTCTATACATTCAGTGAAATATTCGACTTTCTTTTCATTTTCATAATCATATTCGTCATACATATAAAAAGTTAATAAATCTGGATATACTATCTTTTCCATTAAAATTAAACCTAGAGTATATTTTTTTTCATCGCCAGGATTAAAATAGCCATCTAACAGATCAATACCAGACTTCTCTTTAAAATCAGATAAAACCATACCGACATTTTCATAACTAACTTTTTCTTGAACCAATTTAGAAAGAGCTTCTGGATCATCTTTTACCTCAAGCATTTTATTAACAACGCCATCTTCACGTTTAATAACATCATGATTAGAATTTCTGTAATTAATAGCTTTAACTTCTTTATTTTCATCAATTTCAATTGTTGTATAACCAAAATCAGCTGATTTAAGCAGCCCTGACCTATAGGAAAAATGTTGGTCCTCAGAAAATAAAGATGTTATACTTTTATTTCCATCAGCATTTTGCTCAAACGAATAAAAACCGATTTCTTGTTCACCTTTTGAATTATATTTAACAACGCCCGTTCCGTCTTTGTAAAACAGAACACCTTCAGAGGTATAGCCATCTGTTTTAGGCTTTACAGTTATTGAAAGAGAGTCATTATCAATAAATTCATATTTAGATTCGTCATAAATAGATTTTAAGAAATTCATATCAAACCTTTGATGTTTATAAGTTAAATCATCAATTATTTCGAGACCAATACTAGCTAAAAACTCTTTAAGTTTAGCCTTTAATTCGTCTTCTTTTTGCAAATTTTCTTGTATTTCTTTTGGAGAAAGAGTTTTTACTTCTACTACTTCTTCTTTTTTGGCAGTTTCTGTTTTTTGTATAATATTAGAGAAATTTAGCCCCATAATACTGCCAATATCATCGCCAATTCCTGATTCAAAACCTGAAAAGCTAAAAATACTTGTACTCATAAGTTTATCGTATTCAGCTCGAGTTAGCTTGTTTTCAGCTAGCATTTTACCCAAAACAGCATCATATGATAGAAGTTTCATACCATTATTTGAATCAATATAATTATTAACTTTTGTTTGCAAGTCAATAAACATAATTTTCTCCAATAACTTACAAACTATATAACGGCAAGATTTAGAAAATCTTTAAGATTTTACACCTAATTTTAACAAATATTTACAAAAAAAAGCCCTCTTATGAGGGCAGTTGGAATTAAGAATAGCTGGAAGTATGAAAAAGATTTAATACTAATATTAAACCTGATAATTATATCTGCGGTATCCCATAAACGGCTATAATTTTTAAGAATTTAATTAGATAATAGAGCTAGGTTTGATGTATAATAAATGTCATGAAATATGCGCTCGTTTTAGTAAATATTAAAGGACTGGGAGTAAAAACATTCAGCTATTTGATACCTGAAGAGATGAAAGAAATCGTTCAGGTCGGTCAAGCAGTTTTAGTTCCATTCGGACGTCAAGGCCTGATTAATGCTTTTATAGTTGGCTTTTCAGACTACGTTCCTGATAATATTCGAGTCAAAAAAATCAACCGAATTTTAGATGAAACTCCATTATTTTCAATAAAATACTTAAAACTCTTAGAATGGGTTGCAAATTATTATTGCACAGATTTTGTAACTGTCTTAAACACAGCTATTCCCATGAAATTAATAGAAAAGAATTCTAAAACCGAGCAATCTGTAGAACTTATTAATGATAATTTCGAAGGTTTAACAAAACGTCAAAAAGAGATATTAGAATTACTTAAAACTGAAGGTAAACAACCGTTAATAGAGTTTGAAGAAAAAGCCAAAACTACTCGAGCAACAATGAAAAAGCTCGAAGAAAAGGGCTATGTTAAATTCAATCTTGAACTAATTTACAGAAACCCTCTAACAATCTTTAAGGATGAAAAAGTTGAACCGCTATATGAGCTTTCACCTGAACAAAACGAAGTTTACGAAGGAATTAAGGGTAAATTAAAATCTCAAAATCCTATTCTTTTGCACGGTGTAACTGCGTCAGGTAAGACAGAAGTTTATTTCAAACTTATAAAAGACGTTATTGATTCAGGCAAAAATGTTTTATTTTTAGCACCTGAAATCGCTTTAGCATCACAGCTTACTAAACGTTTAGCAAAAAAATTCGGCATAAACGATATTGCAATCTGGCACAGTAGCATTTCTGACGGCGAAAAATATGATGTATGGCAAAGACTTTATAATAACGAAATTAAAATTCTTGCAGGCGCACGTTCTGCTGTTTTTGCACCTTTGCAAAACATTGGTTTAATCATTATTGACGAGGAGCACGAAGGAGCTTACAAGCAAACAAACCCAGCCCCTAGGTATGATGCCAGAGTCGTTGCAAAAAGACTTGCACAATTCCACCAAGCACCTTTATTATTAGGCTCTGCAACTCCTGATATTTCGACTTATTATTTTGCTTCAAATAACAACAACTTGTTTGAGATGCTAAAACGTTTTAATAATGCACCGCTTGCTAAACCAGAAGTTATAAATATGCAAGAGCATGGAAAAGCTGCTTATAGAAGTATTATTTCTAAGCCTCTGCAAACAGAAATTAAAGAAGCGGTAGAAAACGGAAAACAAGTTATCCTATTGATGAACAGACGAGGTTTTTCGACTTACACGCAATGCAAAGCTTGTGGTACAGTTGTTGAATGTCCGGATTGCTCAATCCCAATGGTTTGGCATGCTGACGGTAAAACTCTTAAATGCCATTATTGTAATAAAGAAATGAGTTTTCCTGATTTTTGTCCGCAATGTGGCTCTGATGCGCTTTCAAACTCAGGTACAGGAACCCAAAAGATTGAAATTTTAGTTAAAGAATTGTTCCCTGAATATCGTGTAGAAAGAATTGATAGTGACATTTTAACCAAGAAAAACGCACATATTGAGCTTTTGGGTAAATTCCAACGAGGCGAAATTGATATTTTGGTTGGAACACAAATGATTGCGAAGGGTTTAGATAATCCAAATGTTACTTTAGTTGGTGTAATAAGTGCTGATACAGGTTTTTCAGTGCCTGATTTTAGAGCTTCAGAAAGAGGTTTTCAATTACTAACCCAAGTTGCAGGCCGTGCTGGCAGAGGGGAATTTAAGGGAAAAGTTTTATTCCAAACATACAATCCTGATTATTATGCTTTTCAAACCGCTAAATCCCAAAACTACGGCAAGTTTTTTGAAACAGAGATTAAAGCTCGACAAGAGTTTGATTACCCTCCGTTTAGCCAAATTATAAGGATAATTTTATCATCACAAAACAATTTCCGTGCCGAAAAATCAGCAATGGAAATAGCTTTGAGATTAAATACAATGACAGAAAAATTTGGTTTTGGTGAATATTTAGAAACGCTTGGACCAACTCCTTGTATTATCGCTAAAATCAATGGATATTACAGATATCAAATTTTAATCAAAAACAAATTAACTCAAAAAGGTCATGATTTTGTATCAAAATTCTTGGATAAAATAACTCTACCAAAAGATATCAAAATGGCAATCGACGTCGATCCGTTGGATATATTGTAGAGACATGGGGAAATATAAAAGGTGCGTCGTTTGACGCACATTACTTTACTCATATACACATGCGTCATCTTCGAGCGAAGCTCGGAGATCCAGCTGAAGCTATATTTACACAATTAAACAATAGACTGGATTCCCGCACTTCGTGCAAGAATGAAATAATAATTAAAACTCAGGCGAGTTTGCATTCGCAAACTCGCCTGAGTAAGTTTTTTATAAGTGTTTTAATTAAACACTAGCAACTGCTCTTGGACCAGCATTAACAATTTCAGCTGGCATGTTTGGATATTTTTCAGAGAAGTTATCAGCAAACATTTGAGCAAGTTTGTTAGCTTGAGCATCATAAGCTGATTTATCTTCCCACATTCCTCTTGCATCAAGCATTTCGCTTGGAACATTTGGACAGCTTGTAGGGTAATCTACATTGAATACATCGTGGTGTTTGAATTCAACAGAATCAAATGAGCCATCTAATGCTGCAGATACCATAGCTCTTGTGTAAGATAATTTCATACGTTTAGCACCCATAGAAGCGCTTCCGCCAGCCCAACCAGTGTTTACTAAGTAAACTTTTGTACCGTATTGGTCTAATTTGTCACCTAACATTTTTGCGTAAACTGAAGCATCCATTGGCATGAATGGTTCGCCGAATAATGTTGAGAATGTAGGTTGTGGTTCTGTAATACCTCTTTCAGTACCAGCTAACTTAGAAGTAAAGCCAGTTACGAAGTGGTACATAGCTGCGTTTTTGTCTAATCTTGAGATTGGAGGTAATACACCAAATGCGTCAGCTGTCAAGAATACAACAACTTTTGGAATGCCGCCCATTGAAGGAACTTGTGCGTTGTTAATGTATTCGATTGGGTAACCAACACGAGTATTTTCTGTTAATGAACCATCGTTGAAATCAAATTCTCTTGTTTCAGGATCCATAACAACGTTTTCGATTAATGAACCGAATTTAATAGCGTTGTAGATATCTGGTTCGTTTTCAGCAGAAAGGTTGATACATTTTGCATAGCATCCGCCTTCAAAGTTGAAGATACCATCTGGTGACCAACCGTGTTCGTCATCACCGATAAGTTTTCTGTTTGGATCTGCTGATAAAGTTGTTTTACCAGTACCTGAAAGACCGAAGAATACAGCTGTTTCACCAGATACAGGGTCCATGTTAGCTGAACAGTGCATTGGTAATACATTCATCTTAGTCATAACGTAGTTCATAGTAGCGAATACAGATTTTTTAATTTCGCCAGCGTATTGAGAACCACAAATAATGATTATTTTAGCTTCATAGTCGATAGCAATACAAGCTTCTGAGTTTACACCATCAACTTCTGGATCACATTTGAAGCCTGGAGCACAAAGGATTGTGTAATCTGCTTCACCATAGCTAGCCAATTCTTCAGAAGTTGGTCTGATTAATAATTGGTGAATAAACAAGTTTTGGCTTGCTAATTCGTTAATAACTCTGAATTTTTGTTGATATTTTTTATCTGCACCTGCATAACCATCAAAAATAAAGATTTCTCTGTTTTGTAAGTATGCAGCGATTTTTTCTTTAATAGCATTGAATTTTTCTCTGCTGATTGGTCTGTTTACTTTACCCCAAGCGATATCATTGTGAATAGATTCAGTATCAACAATGAATTTATCTTTAGGAGAACGACCAGTATATTTACCAGTTGTAACAACTAAAGCACCAGTGTTGCTTAAAGTACCTTCGCCTAATCTTAAAGCTGCTTCTGTTAATTGAGCAACAGATAGGTTACGGTAAACAGCTTTTGGTCCGATAATACCAAATTTTTCGATTCCGTAAGTTTCCATTATAGCTTCCTCCTTTAATTAAAGCTTTTTCCTATACAAGGTTAATTGTACTATAAACACTTATTTTTGGCAAGTGATTATAACAGTAATAAATGACATGTTCTAAACTTTTTACACATAAAAAAAGAGTCCTTTTGGACTCTTTCTTTTTTTTATGAATTTTGTAATCCTCTTTTAAATTCTTCTGGTCTACTTGAACGAGAAAGCGCATCTTCAAGAGTGATTTTCTTTTTAATATATAAATCTCTCAATGCCATTTCTAACGTTTGCATACCGAAACCAGAGTTAGTTTGCATTGTTGAATAAATTTGAGCCGCTTTTGCTTCACGAATTAAGTTTGCAATCGCAGGGATTACCAACATACATTCTTGAGCCATTACACGACCTTGTTTTGTTCCATCAGGTTGCAACAATGGTAATAAAGTTTGTGAAAATACAGCGACTAGTGAGTTTGATAACTGTACACGAACTTGTTGTTGTTGACCTTCTGGGAATACGTCAATGATACGGTCAATTGTTTGAGATGCAGATGAGGTGTGCAAAGTACCAAATACTAAGTGACCTGTTTCTGCAGCTGTAAGAGCTAATCTGATTGTATCTAAGTCACGCATCTCACCAACTAGAATAATATCAGGGTCTTCACGAAGTGCTGATTTAAGAGCATTTGCGAAGCTTCTTGTGTCTTGTCCCAATTCTCTTTGGTGAATAATAGAACGTTTTGACGGGTGAATAAACTCGATAGGGTCTTCGATTGTCAAAATGTGTTCTGAACGTGTTTCGTTAATATAGTTAATCATTGCAGCCAATGTTGTTGATTTACCTGAACCAGTTGGGCCAGTTACAAGAACCAATCCTCTTGGCTTTTCTGCAATTTTTCTAACAGTTTCTGATAAACCTAATTCTTTAAAAGAAGGGACTTTAGATGCAATTACACGAAATGCAGCTGCATAGTTTCCTCTATCTTTATAAATATTAACCCTGAAACGGCTAAGACCTTGAACACCATAAGAGAAGTCTAATTCCCAGTCTTGTTCAAGTTTACGTCTTTGTTCTTTATTAAGCATTGGGAAAAGCAATAATTCAACTTCTTCCGGTTTTAAAGCAGGAACTTCCATACGTTGCAAATTACCATCAATACGAACAACTGGCGGCAAACCTGCAGAAATATGTAAGTCTGAACCTCTGTGCTTAACAACTTCTTCCAGATATTTTTCAATTAGCATTTGATAAGCCTCTCTTTTTACGCACTAATTTACAAGTTAATATTATCATATTTTAAAATCTTTGTAAAGATTTATTAACAATTCTTATTCATTTAATAAAAAATCATTGATTGCTTTAGCTGCCTTTTTACCTGCGCCCATTGCATTTATCGCATTTGAAGCGCCCACCGGAGCGACATCTCCACCTGCATAAACAAAAGGAATAGAAGTTTGACGTGTATCGGCATCAACTACAAAATATCCTTTTCTATCAGTTTCAAAATTTAGACCATCTGCTTCTGAAGATTTTTGAATAATAGGATTAGGCCCAGTACCTAAGGCAACAATGACAGTGTCTACACCTATTTCTTTAAATCTACCAGTGCCAATAGGACTTCTTCTTCCAGACTCATCTGGTTCACCAAGTTCCATTATTTCAAATTTCATGCCAGCTACATAGCCATCTTTTTCTAAAATTTCAGCAGGCGCATGAAGGAACACAAAATTCACACCTTCTTCTTTAGCATGTCTAATTTCTTCTAATCTAGCAGGAAGTTCAGCTTCTGTTCTTCTATAAACTATATAAACAGTTTCAAAACCAACTCTTACTGCAGTTCTTGCTGCATCCATTGCTACATTACCACCACCAATTACTGCAACAGATTTCCCAATCTTTAAAGGAGTAGCAGTTCTTTCATCATTTGCTCCCATAAGATTCACACGAGTTAAAAATTCATTTGCAGAAAATACTCCGTTTAAGTTTTCACCTTTTATATTCATCATCTTTGGAAGACCTGCACCTGAACAAATAAAAATGGCATCAAATCCGTCTTCTTGGAGTTGTTTAATTGTGATTGATTTTCCTACAATTACGTTCTTTTCAAACTTAACACCCATTTCTTGCAGATTATTAATTTCTCTATCTAAAACTTTTCTTGGTAAACGAAAAGGTGGAATACCATATCTTAAGACTCCGCCAAATTTATGCAAAGCTTCAAAGATTGTGACTTCATGTCCAGCTTTTCTTAAATCAGCTGCGGCTGTAATTCCTGCACAACCAGACCCTATAATTGCGACTTTTTTACCTGATGGGATAATCTCAACTTTTTTTGCAGAAGTGTTATCTCCAACATATCTTTCCAATGCTCCTATTGCAATAGCTTCACCTTTTATACCTAAAATGCATTTGCCTTCGCATTGTTTTTCTTGAGGACAAACTCTTCCGCAAACCGAAGGTAACATACTTGTTTGGCGAATAATTTCACCTGCTTTATCTAAATTATCTTCTTTTAAAGCTTTTATAAAATCAGGAATTTGAATATTTACAGGACAACCTTTCACACACTGAGGATTTTTACAATTTAAACATCTACTTGCTTCGAGTTTCACTTGTTCAGCTGTTAAATTTTCTTCAACTGCATCAAAATTTTTTCTACGTTCAAATCTATCTTGCTCAATCGGCCTTTGTCTCATCTCTCAAATCCTTTTTATATTTAATTAAATATTTACCCCACTTCAGTATAGCAAAAAAGAATTTTGTTGTATAATTCTAAATATGAAAAACATTATTTTTATATTTGGAACTCGTCCGGAAATTATTAAACTTGCACCAGTAATCTTAGAGCTTCGCAAATATCCTCAAGATTATAATGTAATTATTTGTAATACAGAACAGCAAAAAGAGCTCTCAAACCAAACTTTAGCTTATTTTGGCCTAAAAGCTGATATTAACTTGGATTGTATGAGAGAAAATCAATCTCTTAGTTCTGTGCAAGCAAGAATTCTGACAAGTCTTGATAACGTTTTTAATGAAAATAAAATAGACGCAACAATCGTACAAGGTGATACAATGACAGTTTTTTGTGGAGCTTTAACAAGTTTTTACCACAAAATTCCTGTTTTCCACGTAGAAGCAGGACTACGATCATATGATATTTATGAGCCATTCCCAGAAGAAGTGATGAGGCAAATGACTTCTCGTGTTGCAGAATTACATTTTGCTCCAACTGGAGTGAACAAATTTGCACTTATAAGAGAAAATATCCCTGCTGAAAAAATTCATGTTGTTGGCAACACTGTTATAGATGCACTATTTTGTCTTTCAAAAGAAGTTGTTGAGGACTCTAAAAAATTCTTTGAAGATAAAAATATTAAAATTGATGACAAATTGGTTTTGATAACAGCTCATAGACGTGAAAACCATGGTGAACGAATTGATAGAATTATTGATGCAATATCAGACTTGGCTGAAAAATACTCAGATCATACATTCGTAATTCCAGTTCATCCAAATCCAAATGTCTATAATAAAATTCATAATAGATTAGGTAATTTTAAGAACATTCACTTATTAAAACCTTTAGATTATCCAAACCTAGTTTATTTAATGAAAAATGCGAAATTAATACTTACAGATTCAGGTGGAATTCAAGAAGAAGCACCGACTTTTGCTTGCCCAACTCTTGTTATGAGATATGAAACAGAAAGAAAAGAAGGCATAGAAGCAGGAGTGTCAAAATTAGTTGGCGCAGATTATGAAAAAATTATAGAAGAAAGTGAAAAAATACTTTCTGCAACAAAAGAAAACACAAGACTTGAAGCTAAAAACCCATATGGGGACGGCACAGCTTCTAATCAAATCGAAAAAATTATAAGATTATTTTTCTAAAATATGGAATTAAGAAAAACTTTTTGGAGTATAAATTAATGAATAAAACAGAAATTCAATTATTTCTTTTATGGGGAAATGCCCGAAAAAAAGAGAACGAAATTATTAGTGAAATTAGCAAAAACTTCGAAATAATTGAAATTTATGAAATTCATTGGGATAAAAAGCTATTTAAAAGTAATTTAGAAAGGTTTTATTGTGAAAAAATTAGAAGCAAAATAAAACACACTGGTACTGATAGCTTTCTTCTTATTACTTTTAGAGATTTTTCTCCAATTTACGAATATCGCCATACTTTAAAAGGATATGAGGTTGTTAACTCAAAAATACTAACTTTAAAACAGCAGTTTAGGAAGCTAACAGGCGGTGGATACAAAATTCACTCAACAAATGATATAAATGAAGTTAATAACAACTTAGTTTTTCTAATAAACAAATCCTATGATGATTATTTTAAAGAATCAGAAGGTAAGGTTTGGAAGCCTGAAAATAGTTATATTCAAATAACAGAACAACCAAAAGGTACTTATGGCTGGAATAGTTTTGACGAAATATTATATGTTTTAAATTCTGCTTCAAAATATGTTATATTACGCAATTTCGACAAAGAAGATAGAGATATTGACATTCTTGTTAATGATTTTAGACGTATTAAATACCTGCTTAATGGGAAATTTATTAAAACTAACAAATATAAATCAAAGCTTCAAATCCAATGCGAAGGAAAAAATTTCATACTTGATTTAAGATACATCGGTGATAATTATTATTGCGAAAAATGGGAAGAAGATATCTTAAATAATAGAATTTTTAAAGATGGCTATTTTGCACCTAACGAAATAGATTTGTTCTATTCACTAATATACCACGTCGAGTTTCATAAAACTCAATCGTCACACAAGTATGATGAACTGTTAAAATCGCTTGCACAAAAGTATATTAAAGATGAAAATTTACAATTCACACACGAATTTTATCTCAAAAAGCTCAATGAATTTATGAACAAAGAGGATTATTATCCAATAAGACCAAGTGATAGAAAAGTTAAATACAATCTAACAAATATTAGACGAATGTTTTACATCTGCACGTTAGAAAAGTATGGCATAGAAGTTTTGAAAACTCTTGCAATAAATAAAAAACCAACATCTGGGTTTGATGCATTTTTCTTAGCCAAGTATAACAACCAAAAGGTCTTTGTTAAATTCGGAAACGGTAGCTATGATGCCAAAAAAGAGTATTGCGTATACTCTGCTTTGCGTGCACAAGATGAAAAGCATATACCGAAACCATTAATGTACAAAAACTTAGCCGATAACAAAATGTTTATTATGACTGAATTTATTGATGGCTCTACGCTTGATAAAATTTCTTTAGATAATTTTTCGAGTGAAAAACTTAACATTATTTTCGATTCTTTAATCGAAATTGGCGAACTTTTGTTCAAAAACAGATTTATTCATAGAGACTTTCACCGAGGAAACCTAATAGTGGAAGATAATGGCAACGTCAAACTAATTGATATGCAACATCTTATTGGATATGGTTTTCCTGAAAATAGTGAAAACCTAAAACGTACTAAAAGATTAAGAGGTACTAATAAACGGTTAAGACCTGCACCTTATGTTTGGGATGATATGTATTCTCTTTATAAGATTTTACAAACATTCCCAAGAGAAGAAATTATTGGCTATGATAAAAAACTAGAGCAAGTTAAATCAAAAGTTGGTAAGCTTAGAAATCATTTTCTTGATAACAAGTTTAGTTTTGAAACATATCGCAATCACAAAATATTTATTTTATACAAACTTGCTAATTCAATTACTAGACCTTTTAGAAAATTATTTAAGCTCTAATATAACAAAAAAACAATAACTATTTACCCCTCATATCTTCAGGGCGTGCTGAATTTGAAAGAATAATCTCGTAGTATTCATTCTTATCAATATTTACACCCATATTTTTGGTATCAATTTTGAATTTCTTTTTTTTCTTGGGTTTATAAGGATTATTTGCCATAGCTTATAATCTCGTTGTTTTCACCGACTTGAACGATTGTTGGTTTGTGTGTTTTAATCTCTTGTTCATTCATTTGGGCATAAGTTACAATGATAATTTTATCACCTGTTTGAACTTTTCTAGCAGCTGCGCCATTCACACAAAAGCACTTAGAGCCACGTTGACCTTTTAGAGCATATGTCTGAAATCTCTCGCCATTATTAATATCAAGAATTTCAACCTTTTCCCATTCTCTTATATTAGCCTTTTCCAAAAAATCTTCGTCAATAGTAATTGAACCTACATAATTCAAGTTAGAATCTGTAATAGTTGCTCTGTGTATTTTTGAGTGTAAAAATTCGAATAACATATTTATATTTCCTCTTCTTTAATAATATAGCACAAAAGTATTTAGTAACCTGTTGAGTGTTAAAAATATTACAAAGGTTTAACATTTTATTATTATCAAGGAGGTTATAATATGCTAGATTTATTTATTTTAGAGACATGTCCCTATTGCATAAAAGTTATGGATTTCTTAAATAAAACAGAACTCAAATATCGTAAAATCGACATTTCAGATAAAGATTCAGAAAATTCATTAATTCAAATTGGGGGAAAAAGGCAAGTACCTTTTTTGGTTGATAATGAAAGAAATATTCAGATGTATGAATCTAACGACATTATAGAGTATTTAAAAACTATTTGTTAGTTTTTATGAACCTAACATAATATGTATTTTGTTAAATATAGAATTATTAATTAATTTAAGTTCGAAGGTTTCTTTCTTTTTATTTGCGAGGTAAAAAGAAACAAACCTTCACAAAGAAAGAAAAAGCACGCTGTTGTTTTCTACGTCTTCACTTCGTTCAGCCGTGATTATTATTCGGCTATGCCGAATCTCTTATGCTCGCTAGTCACTTCACTACGTTACGTTTGACGCTCGCATTAAAAGCTGAGCACTGTTTGACCGAAGGGAGTTTGCGAGGCAAATGTAGGTTGGGCTTTCAGCCCAACGGTAAAAAAACACGGCTGAGCGAAGCGAAGACGTAGAAAACAATGGCGTGTTTTTTCTTTTCTTTCGTACTTTCTTTTCTTTTTTACTTCGCAAATAAAAAAGAAAAGAAAGTACAAATAAGATTAATATTCAAATTAAATTGTATAAAATATTATATTTTATTCATCCTTTTCCATAACTCGTTTGAGGATATTTCTATCTAGCTTTTTTGTTGCAAATTTTTTATGAGATTCTTCCATAAGCTTTTCACTAGGACGTTTTACAGAGCGTTTTTTCTTTGCCTTAGGTTTATCTTCATTATTAACATACAATTTACCGCCATTAAGCTCTTTATACCACATCGCCCAAAGAATAGAGCGCATTGGTAAAGTATATTGAATAAAAATTTGTGCAATAAAACTTGTAATTACAAATAAGCTGACTTCTTCAACTTTTAATGGTGGCAAGTAAGCATACGCTAAAATTTGGCTCCAATCATTCAAAGGCATTTGAAGAACCAAAGGTTTAATAAGCCCTGTTAGAAAATAAGTTATATTTGTATACTCAAAAAACATTCCTACTATTTGAGGAATAAGCACATAGGTAAGCGCACCAATCATTGCCATAAGCATAAATGTAGATGCAAAATGACCTTTTATAAGTTGAGCACTTCTTTTAACACAGCCTAACGGAGAAGCTTCCGGTTCAAAAGTAAACACTTGAAACACAAGTACAAAAAACACCGCTAATATTCCGCAAATTACCCAAAACAAAGGCAAAACTGCTATTATAGAAAATATACCAAACAAAAACCAAAGCCCTACAAATGGTAATGTTCTTCTTTTTACTAATTCTGTATGCGCATCAAAATCATAAACTTTGCCTGATTTAAGCATATTTTCAACCATTGAGTTTACAGCGCCATAAGCAACAAGATATTCCCAAAACGCTTTTACAAAAATTGCTAAACCTGGAAGTGTTATTAAAATTGCAAATAAAACTAATAAACCAAAATTGTTTAAAGTTGGAACTTTTTCAATAATTATTGGCATTTTTATTGCATAAAAATAAGTTAATAAAAACACCAAGCTTAAACCTGCAATTTGACCTAAAACAGGAAATGTCATATATTTCACAAATTTATCAAAGTTTGAAAAATATAATCCAACTGATTCCATAAATATATTTAAAGGTGTGTTTTTCTTTTTTGACAAGCTATCCCCCTCCCTTACCCTCCCCCATTTGGGAGGGAATTTTCATTTATCATTTCCTTTTTGGAGACTATTCATTTTTTTCTATTGTATTATAAATATATGCAAAATTTAAGAGAATTATTAAACAGCTTTACAGAACAAGATTATTTAGACAAAAAAGTTAATCTTCATATCCACACAAAACACTCTGACGGAGAAGGAGATGAAGCGCAAATTGTTAATTCTGCAAAAGAACAAGGTTATAAACTGATTGCAATAACGGACCATAACACGGTAGAAGCTCATAAAAACCTTCAAGATGAAATCCTGCTTACAGGAGTTGAGTTTGATTGCTGGTTTGGATATGTTTTTATACATTTGCTTGCTTATGGAATAGACATTAACAATTCAGCTATACAACCATTCTTGGCTAAAAATAAGAAAGATACAGAAGGTGTTATCCCAAGGTTAATTTCAAAACGCAATGTCAAAAAGCTTATTGAAGCTATCCACCAAGCAGGCGGAGTTGCTGTATTAGCACATCCGGCGTGTTATTGGGCTTTGAGTTTAGACAAACTAGTTAAAGATTTGATGAGAATTGGTCTAGATGGGCTGGAAACATATTATCCATATCCAAATTTGCGTGGTATTATTAAATTTCGCACTTCAGAAGAAGTTTTAAAAATAGCTAACAAATACTCACAATTAATAAAAACTGGCGGAACAGATTTCCACGGGGGTAAATTTTAGGGGTAAATTCTAGGAGTAAATTTTAGGGAAGGGCATATAAAAATTCCGCCCCAGATGGGGAGGATGTCCGAAGGACAGGAGGGGTGAAATTGAATAAATCAACATAGACCTCAAATATCTTAATAAATAAAAAAAAGTTGGGTTATCAGCCCAACTTGTTTTTATTTATTACTTTCTAAATATATTTTTAAAACTTTCTAAAACCGAAGTCGATTTATCTTTAAACGCATTTTGTGTTACAAACTTTTCTGTTGTTCTTTCAATTTGTCTTTTTCTTGCAATTTGTTTCCCAATTATTTTTGTAGCTCTATTCCAAGGTGTATTTTTAAACCTTTCATTCGCTTTAACAATAGTCTTTTTTGAAATTACAATTTTTTTTAAAGCACTTTCAGGTCCTTCGATTATCATTGGCATAATACACACTCCTTATCTTTAATAAGGCCTTATTTTTTCTGTTATTTCATTGAATTTCGCAAGATTTTCTGAGTCTAACAAATTGTGTTTTTCAAAGAATTGTCTATATGAAATACTATCTGTTTTATGTTGTACTTTTGCTCCAGAGGTAATTTGTTGTGAATTCAGAAAACCACCCCTGCGAGTACTACTTTTCCATATTTTATTATATTCATTTAATGTGATACCTGTATTTGCTAAATTTTGCTTGAGTTCTTTAAAGCTTAATGTATTTAAACCGGTATTTGCAATTTCATTATATTCCTTTATAATTCCAGAATCTTTTGCTGCTTCGGTTGCATCAAATATTTCTCTATAAGCTAAAGAATCTAATTTAGCTTGAGCTTGCATAGAGTTTAATGTTCTATTTTTACAATCATTCACAAATTCTTGGTATTCAAGTGCAGGTTTGTCAGCAAAATACTCTTTAGTTTTGTCTGGAATATAAGTACTTGTACAAGCAGATAACATGCCTGCTGCAAGAGTTGCCATACCTACATTACGAGCCATCTTGATTGGGTTAACTTTCATTTATACACACTCCTTTTATCGTTGTTGATAACAATATAAAAACATAAAAAAATATTTTTTGCTAGTGGAGTTGAACTTTATAAATTTAATTTAGCAAAGTATCCCAGCGGATAGCTCCATCACCCAAAATCTCATTGCATTTTTTGAAATGATCGCAAGTTAGAAACCCATTTCTTGCAGAAAACGGCGAAGGATGTGTTGTATCAAGCGGGTAAATGTTTGATTTATTATCAAAACATTCGCCAACTTTTTGAGCATAATTTCCCCATCTCATAACAACAAGAGTCTTATTTCTTTTTATAAGTACTTCAAAAATATTTTTAATAACAGGCTCCCAAAGTTTAGTGTGTTCTTTTAATAGTTTTTGGTCTTTACCCTCAAAAGTGAGCGCAGTATTTAAAAGAATAACACCCTGTTTTCCCCATTCTGTCAAAGTGTTTGACTCATATTTACCATTAGGGAAATCTTCTTTGAGTTTTTTGAATATATTTTTTAGACTTGCAGGAGTTTTATTAGATAAACTTGAAAAAGCTAGTCCGTGAGCATGTTCTGCACTTGGATAAGGATCTTGACCGATAATAAGCACTTTTGCATTGTCTAAAGATGTGAGTTTAATTGCATTCAAAACATCATCATGACTTGGTAAAATCGTTCTGTCTTTTCTTTTTTCAGAAATTACAGACATAGCGTTTTGGATTAGCTCAATATCTAATCCACCTTCAATCCAGCTTTTATCAATTCCGAAATTACTCATATAAATTAGGGACTAGCCCCCTCCCTAACCCTCCCCCTAGGAGAGGGAATTATTAATTCTTTTATATATTTACCCCTACCCCTTACTCCTAAGACTTACCCCTTTATTTACCCCTTACAAGTGCTTTGTTGAATTGTTGTTTGTAATAATCCATATTGATATTTAGATTTTCACCAATCTCAAAAAGCATTGTAACGAGTTCTCTATCAGCTGAGCAAGTCATATTTTGGATTAATTCTTCAATATTATTTACAATTTTTGAGAAGAAATAATTTTGAGCTTCTGCAATATCGACTGATAATTCAAGCTTACCTATACAATCTAATATTTCTAAAGTTGCTTCAACTTGTTGTAAATCAAGCGCATAAGCTAGCCTGCTAACATTTTGTGCAATCTTACGGCTGAAAATCTTAGCTGTTGAAGTTTTATCAATCTCAATACCTATTCTTTTAGCTTCAAAATTTATATCTGATGCCTGTTGTAAGATATCAGCGCTTAAAAAGCCTTTTGAATCAACAAACAAGTCGTTAAATTGCTTAGTTAAAACGTATTGAGCAGAAATCTTAAACTCACGAGGGATTTCCAATCCCAAAGTTTGCATTTGATAGATTGAGCCTTTGCCTTCGTTATACATTGATTCATAAGTATTTGCAAAGTTTTGCAGCTTGCCTTTAAGCATTGTTTGAAGGATTTTGCGTCTTTCTTCAATAAAGATATCTTTCAAAGTAAAGTATTCTTTTCCAAAATAGTTATCAATAGTTCTGATAATTTCAGTCAAAGGTGATACAAGATATGTTCTAATCAACTCTTTTCTTGTTTCTAAGAAGTTATCAGAATATTCTTTAATCGCACAGTGGAAATCTCCGCCTGAGAATTGAAGTAAAGCAAATACAAGATTTGATTTTTCTAATGTAACCATTGATTTCACTTCAATATGACCAATAACGAGCTGAGAATTGCCCTTCATAACTCGTTTATACGAATGTTTTTTAATCTTGTAGCAGTAAACATTTTCTTCATCTTCAATATCAGCATACAAAGATGAAATTGCCCATAAACTTACTATTTGTTTAGGTGTTACAACTGATGGTTTTACAAATCTTTCGTAAACATCTTTACCGCTTCCAAATTCTGGAAGATTACTTTTGGCTTCTGATAAAATTTCCAAGAATTTAGGTTCAAAATCTTTTTTAGTAAACGCTTTAGCTAGTTGCATAACTCTAGCTGCGTATTTCATAATTTGAACAGTCTCAATTCCTGAAATTTCAGAGAAGAACCAACCACAGCTTGTGTACATAAGCATTGCCTGTCTTTGGATTTCTAATAATTCCATTGCTTGTACTTTTTGAGCTTCTTCCAGATTAGGTTGGAAAAATTCTTCTTGAAAAGCTTTTACATTATTTTCACTTCTATCTAAAATAACTGAAATATAATTATCTCTAGCTAATTCAGGGTTTAAGAAGTATTTTTTACCGCATTTTTTGAATACAGAAATTGTTTCATCTCTCAAATAATCAAGCGCATCTCTTAGAGGTTTTCTCCATTTTTGGTTCCAACCAGGATGTCCACCAGTTGAGCAACCACAGTCATCAGACCAACGACCTACGCCGTGGAAGCAACTCCAAGATGAGACAGGTTTAATGTCAACTTCCCAATCGCTTCTGTATTTTTCTAAATATTCGCCATAGTTTGTAATAATAAATCCTGCATCTTTGACTTTTAATTTAACTGCGTAAGCTAAAGCCATATCACCAAATTTTGTATGGTGTCCATAGCTTTCACCGTCTGTTGCAATATTTATTAACTGCGGATAATCTCTCATCGTAGAGATACCGTCTTTTAAGCGGTTTACAAACTTGTTGCCGTCTTTCAATAACTCATCAAACGCAACAGATTTAGAAATTGCACCGTCATAGAAGAACAAGTCAATAAACTTACCTGGAGCAGACTTAATATAATATCTATAAGAACGAGCAGGATCAATATTTCCCCAGCTTACGTCTTGCCAATTCTCTTCGCCCTCTTTTCTAATACTTTGAGCTTGATATGGTGAAAGAATTGTGAATTTAATCCCGTTTTCTACCAATACTCTCAAAGTATCATCATCAACAGCAGTTTCTGCTAGCCAAATACCTTCTGGTTCTCTACCAAAACGGTATTCAAAATCTTTTATACCCCATTTAACTTGAGTTTGTTTATCTCTTTCGTTTGCAAGAGGCATAATCATGTGGTTGTAAACTTGAGCAATAGCATTACCGTGACCACCGTGAAGCTTTCTGCTTGCAATGTCAGCTTTGATAATTCTTTCATAAGCCATTGGTGCAAATTCTTCCATCCAACTTAAAAGAGTTGGACCAAAGTTATAGCTCATATATTCATAGTTGTTCACAACATTTAAAATCTGATTCTTTGAGTCAACAATTTTGGAAACAGAATTTGGATTATAACATTCGTTATTTATTCGTTCGTTCCAATCATGCGCAGGAAGTGCGCTATCCTGTTGTTCAATAGCTTCTAACCAAGGATTTTCACGAGGTGGTTGATAAAAATGTCCGTGTACAGTTAGAAAAACTTTATTTTTATCTTTTTCAAGATTTTCCATTATTTATTAACTCCATCTTTTTCAGGTGCTTTTTCTGTAATATAAAGGTCTATTACATCAATCCAAGGATCTCCAAGTGCATCAGAGAAAACATTTCCAGTAATAAACACTCTGTCATTTGTCTTTAAATCAATATGTTTTTCTGCAAGTTCTCTTTTCAAAAACAACTTCATTTCTGACAAAGGAATAGCATGTTCAGTATCCTCTCGTAAAATCAAAAAAGAAATATATTCTTCAGATGAACGCATTGCAGATTTATAATCCAAACCTAATGTTGCAAACTTGTCAAAAGTTGCATCCATTTTTACAGTTTTGTTTAAATAAGCAGAAGGATTTTTCACAACATCCAAAGGCTTTGTGTCAGCTTGCCCTGAAACCACTGGTGCAGCAACTGCCGGTTTAACAGGGGTTACAACTGACTGCGCAGTTGCTTTATCCATACAAACGTTGCTTGTTGTTAAAATTACTGCCGAAATTAACACAAGCATTATTGATTTTAAATATTTTAAATTGAACATAATTAATAACCTCTTCTTAAGTTATATTGTAACATGTTTTGCTTATAAATCAAAAAATTAACAATTTGATTAAGATTTGACTTTCTGGTATATTATAAAATATGAAAGATTTAAATACTATTAACAAAGAGAGGGAAGGAAGACAAAATCTTTCTCAGCATAAAGAACTAATCGAGACCGTTTCAAAAGTAGAATTTAAAAAGTTCTCAAATCTTGGTCTTATCGAGTTGTCAGAGATAATTAATTTGGCAACTTATACAGTTTACTACCTTGTTAATAACGCTAAAAACAAAGAGCTTTACAATGAATCTTACTTAACAAAAGCCATTAAATGGGCAATAAGAAACGAAATGAGACGTCGTTATAAATGGCATATTATGAAAAATCAAGATACAACTGATCCTGAAAAATTAAAAGACGCCGTTTATAAAACTATTTTATCTATTGAAGAAATGGCCGAGGCAGAGAATCCAACACTCATAAAAGATACGTCTCGCACTCCAGAAGAGAAAGCTGAAATTAGCGATCTTAAACGACGTATTCAAGAAGCGATAAAAAAACTTCCACAAAGAGAACAAGATCTTGTCGAAGCTAAATACATTTATGACAAGAAACTTAAAGATATGTCAGATGAATTTAACATTTCTCAGTCAAGAATATCAAGAATTATACAAAATGCATTAGAAAAAATTAAAAAAGAAATATTAAAACAGGAAGAATTAGATGAAAACAATATTTGAGAAATCTACTCAAGTTGATGGTATAGGGTTTAGTGTAGAGGGTTGTAAAGGAGCAGATGCATATATTCCAGCATCTTTATTAAGAAAAGATGCTATTGGATTGCCACAACTTAGCGAACTTGACGTAATGCGTCACTACAAAGAACTTTCAGATAGAAACTTTTGTATAGAAAAAGGCTTCTATCCGTTGGGCTCTTGTACTATGAAATATAACCCAAAAGTTAATGAGCTTTTGGCTTCCTTAGAAGGTTTTACGAATCTTCATCCACTTCAAAATGATGAAGACTCTCAAGGAGCATTAGAATTAATGTTCAACCTTCAAGAAAAGCTTAAATATATTACAGGCATGGACGCTGTAACACTTCAGCCTGCAGCGGGCGCACATGGCGAGCTTACTGGCATGATGATTATCAAAAAATATTTTGAATCAATTGGTGAAACTAACAGAACAAAAGTTATCATTCCAGATTCTGCTCACGGAACAAACCCTGCAAGTGCTAAAATGTGCGGATTTGATATCGTAGAGGTCAAATCAAATGAAAAAGGACAAGTAGACACCGAAGCTCTAAAATCACTTTTAGACGAAAATGTTGCAGCAATAATGATGACAAACCCAAACACTTTGGGTATCTTTGAAGAAAAAGTATTAGAAATTTCTGATATGATGCACAAAAATGGGTCATTATTATACTATGATGGCGCAAACTTTAACGCTATTATGGGCTGGACTAACCCTGCACTTATGGGCTTTGACGTAGTACACTTAAACTTACACAAAACTTTTGCAACTCCTCACGGTGGTGGTGGCCCTGGGGCAGGACCGGTTGGGGTTGTCGAAAAATTAAAAGATTTCTTACCAACTCCTACAATTGAATTCGATGGAAATAAATATTATAGAAACTATAATATTAAAAATTCAATCGGCAAAGTAAGAAGTTTTTATGGTAATTTTGGAGTTCTAGTAAGAGCTTATGCATATATCTTAATGATGGGTACAAATCTTAAACAAGCTAGTGCAGATGCAGTTTTGAATGCAAATTATATTAAAGAAAAACTTAAAGGTGCATATGAACTACCGTACGATGAGCCTTGTATGCACGAATTTGTTTTATCTGGAGAAAAACAGCATCATCAAGGTGTTTCAACATTAGGTATTGCAAAGAGATTAATGGATTCAAACTGTCACCCACCAACAGTTTATTTCCCATTAATTGTACACGAAGCTATTATGATTGAACCGACAGAGACTGAATCTAAAGAAGTTCTAGATAATTTTATTGATACAATGCTTAAAATAGCTAAAGAGATTGAAGAAAATCCAGAAGAAGTTTTAAAATCACCTCGAACAACTCCAATAAAAAAAGTTGACGAGACTTTAGCAGCAAGACAACCTAATTTGACATTCAAAGACTAATTGAATATATACAAAAAAAAGCGACTCTTACGAGTCGCTTTTTTTATTAGAATTAAACTTAGCTTAACGCTAATAAAGATTTTACTGAACGAGCATTTTCTTTAACTGACTCGTCAGAATGTAAATTAATTGTATCATCAAGGATTTTGATAACTTCAGCTTTGTCTTTAAGAGCTAAAATCTCATTAATAGTACTCATAGCAACTGCTGGAGAAAGGTCATTGATACCTTTACCTTGATTAATAATAACAACTTTTAAAGAATCATGTACGTTTTTTCTAACCAAAGCTCGAGATGTATATTCTCTTACTTCGTTATCAGGAGAATTAGTTCCTAATTCTTCTAATACTCTGATAGAATCTGTATCTTGGTGAGCTGTTAAAGCATCAATAATTTCTAAAACGTTTCTATTCATTATGCTACTACGCCTCCAAGTTCAATTTCGTTTTTCCAAAGTTGTTCTAATTCTGCAACAGGCATTTCTGCATTAATTTTTCTAGTGTGAATTTTAGAAATAGCACCAGCCCATTTTTCTGACATACCTTTAGCAATTTCAGTCACGTCAGTATTTAAGAATTCCATTCTTGAAGAAATACCTTCACGTAAAGAAGCCATTGAATCTGATAGACCTTTTAAGCTTGGTAAATGTAACTCTACTGGAGTTGCCATTAACTCACCAAAAGCTCTCACGCCTGGTAAATCAACGATATCTGTATTCATAACATCATTGATTTGTTTAATACCTGGCAAATCTTCTATATTTGTGTTCTTAGCGTAATCCCAAGCGTGTGAAATACCGCCACGAACTCTATTAACGAAATTAACAATAGGTTCTGCAATTGATGATCTCATTTTGTTCATACTACCAGTAACAGATGTTGCGATCATCTTTAATCTGTTAGGTTTTTCTGTTTTTGTTCCAGCAAAAACATCAGCAGCTAATTCAAGCGGCAAAGTTGATCCTTCAAAATTGTTATATTTGAATGGATTTGTAGTTGAATTTCTGGATGTTCTGAATGGATTAGCAATTTTGTTTGGGGTAATGTTTTGCGAACCCACTTTAATAATTTTCGCCATACTATTCCTTTCTAATCATATTTGACTTCTTAACACATAATAGAATAACAATATGGGCGAAATAAGAAATCATCTATTTAGATGAGATTTATATACTGCACAAATTTCACATTACCTAGACAGGATGTTATACATCGGCCCCAATTCATGATGAGAATGGATAAGCTTTAAGAACAAATCTTCTGCGCCCCAATTAAATAAATTTACAGAATATGACGATATTAAATCATTTGTAAGCTCTGAACTTGATTTTACACTTGCGTATAATTTATCAAAGGCTGAAACCGCTTCCGCTTTTGCATCATCAGAATATAAGCCATAACTTTTATCATTATAAACACTATAATGAGTACAATCCTCTATATAGTTTTTAAGCTCTATATCTGCATCATCAGAGCATACATATTTTAAAACTCTATCAACCAGTCTTTTGTCTGATATATCATTGTATATTATACTTTCTAATTCATCTTGAGTTATTTTTTGACCGTTATCCTTCTTTTCACGAATTATATCAAATACTTTATCAGCATCTTTTATAACTTCTTCGTCATAAATACCATATTTTTCTTTTATATTTTTAACTTTTGCTTCATACGCAATAACTTTTTGATGGAACTTTTCTTTAATTAGATTTGTACATCTGTCAACGTCATTACTACTAATTTCAGCCTCATCTAACAATTTATAAATTAGCATTTCATCAAAATTATCAGGACTTATTTTCCCCTCAGCTACTGCTTTCTCATAATTTTCCATTACTTCTATTATCTTAGCTCTTGAATCGCTATCATAGAAAGTTTTGTCATATATATAAGAATATTTTTCATATAATTCATCTGTAACTTCAAATTTTTGTTTTTGAGATGAATTTGCCTCTGTTTTTGTCGGTTCAGATGCACCATTATCAGACTTAACATCTTCGGATTTTATACTTTTTGTATCTTCTCCACCTTTGGCCTTCTTAAATTCAGCAACAGCGTTTTCTCGCCAACTACTATTAATCTCAGAAGATTCTTTACCTAAGTAGAAGCCAATTTTACTCCAAGATTCATCATTTCTTGAACGTTCCAACAATGAATACATAAGTTCTTCAGCATCAACTCCAAACTCTTTAGAATACTTCTGCGCCACGTCATCAAGCATATTTTTAGAAGGCACTTCCCCTGATAAAACTCTTGTTTCAACTTCAGAAAACATTTTTAGAATTGCTTTCTCATGTTCTTGAGAATACATACCTTTAGAGACTCTCAATTCAGCAATCAAAGCTTTCGCAGATTCTTTTGTTCCAGAATTGTTATAAGCAGCTTTTCTTAGCTCAAATAGCTCAGCGATATTTTCCCATTTTTTATCGTTTTCTAAAATCGCTATCAAATTATCTTTTAAATCATCACAGTCAATGCCGTGTTTATCAGCAAAACTTGTGCAAACTTCATCAAGCATTTTATTATTAGGCAACTCGCCGTCACAAAGTCTAGCAGTAATATCTGCAAATGCTTCGTCAAAAGCATTTTTCATATCAGGGTCTAACTTATTAATATATTTTTGCGCTTGCGGTTCAAAAAGTTTGTCCGTGCCAGATGAAAATAAATTTTTAATAAATCCGCCTAATTTATCTATCCACGCCGGATTAATTGGAACTATAGATGAATAGATATTGCCAGATGGCATATAGCGAGAAGACATAGAATTTGCAGCAGCACTTCGAGCTTCAGATTTTGCGACAAGTGTTTCTAACACCTTACGAGCCTGCGCATCTGACATATTTAAATCTGGGAAACATTGCTTTATTATTGATACAGATTCGTCTGCAGATTTACTTAGTAGCTTAGTCTGTAATGCAGTACCCACTAACGCAGAAGCAATAGACATTATCCAATCACCTTCTGTCGCACCTTCTTTTTGTAGTAAAGCTGTTGTTGAAATATCAATCGCAACCTCTGTCGTAACACCTACTGCATTACCCAACATTCTGTATTTCTGAATGCTTTTTGCAATATCGGCTGGCAAATTTTTATTTTTTAATAAATCATCAACTGACTGACCAGTTTTACTTAATATTCTTGCTAAGCCCATTAATTTAACTTTATCATTTAGGAGTTGACCGACCTTACCTGCACCACAACCTAAAGCCATCCAACCAATATTTGTTAGACAATTTTTACTAAAATTTTTCCAATCTTCTGCAGACATACCACTTTCATCTGTTGCCATTTCAACAAAACTTACGGGATTAGTCACAATTGCAGCTGCAGCAGCTATTGCAGCAGGTCCACCTGCAAATGATAAAGCAGTTAACGCAACCGTCGTACCCACATTAACAACCATTAAATCTTTTTGTTGAGCCGTAATCCAATCTAATGCTTGTAAATAAGTGTCATTTTGAACACCATAGGCCGCATTGAATGCGCCATTACGTTTTTCAGTCAATTCTGTAAAACTAATACCGCCACAAGCCTCTTTAGTTTTAGCATTTAAGCTATCTGAATAGACTTTAATTTGCGAGGTTAAAAACTTATATTTTTCATCAGATGATGCGTCTTTTAAACCACCTAATTCAATGAGAACATTAGTATATTCTTCACCAAAAAATTTGGCAAATTTTTCATAAAGCCCTTTGTACGCCAAATCAGCTTGGGCTTTAAAATTTGTAGAACCTTGGCCATTTTGATACATAATATATGGGTTCTTCAATTCGTTTTCAAAATGCTTATTAAAAGCTTGTTCTTTTTGGTAATCAACTACAGCTTTCTCATATTTGTTATTATACTTATTATAGTTTTCAACTGCGTCTCTTGAATATTCGACCCCAAAAATTTCTTTAAATTTAGCACAATAAGCTTTGTAATCGCCTTTTAATGCCTCTAATTCTTTTAGTTTTCCATCATGGTTAGCTATAATTTCTTTAACAGTTTCTTCTGTTAAGCCCGCATCACGCCTTCCTCGTCTATTATCTAGACCACGGGATATTGCACCTTGCGAATCCACTTGATTGTCTACAGTATTCAAAGCTTCTTTATTGCGACTTTGAGCATTCTTTGTCGCAGTATTCAAATCAGCTTCGCCTTCTACATATTTGCCTTCTACCATTGAAGTTAAAGCTTTGAAGACAGCATCTAGCTTATTTAAAGATATGTCTTTAAAATCTTGATTCATCAAGTCATCAAATTGAGCTTTCAAGCTGACTTTATCATATTTTGAACCATCAACAGCACCATATAAAACATTGAAGAGCTTAGACACAGCATCTTTTCTTGATTGCTCTGATGCAGTTTTTTCAGCCCAAATTCCAGCAATTAAAGTTTCACTATTTTTTGAAGCCTTTTTGTACTCTGCTAGAACATATAAAATATTATCCTTGTTTATTGATTTTAACTGATATTGAAACTCAGATTGTTCAACAGATTTGAAAACAAAACCATCAATAAGCTTCCATAATTTCTCAGCTATTTTTTCACCTTCGTATTGTCCAAGAAGATTATTAACGGCATCATTTACAAGATTTGGATATTTAGCTTTCGCATCTTCTACCGAAATATTGAGCCTTTTTGCAATAAATTTATAAGCTTCCTCGTCTTCAAGCTTTTGGTTTTCACCACTTGCTTCAGATAAATCTTTTTGAATTTCTTGTAGTTCAGCTTTTGAAAAAATACTATTTCCATCTTTATCATAAGACTTTAACAGCTCATTATTTTGGTCAACATTAGAGCCGTCCTTAAGAATTGAAATATTAACGAAATTTTTTCCAATTGATACGTGTGTCATAAACAATCTCTTAACATACTGTATGTATAACGGCACAAAGAAGAATAACTTTAGAAAAATAGACTTAATTTTTACAAAAATTTACAATCAATCGTACACAACATTGCTAAAACTTTCAGTACTTTACAAAGCAAATTGGATTGAATATAATACAAAAGAACCTAAAGAGGGGTGTCCGAGTGGTTTATGGTGCGATCTTGGAAGGGTCGTGTGGGGGCAACTCCACCGTGAGTTCGAATCTCATCCCCTCTGTATTTATTCCGACCGACAATTGTGCGGGCGGAATTTTTTGTAGGAAGCCCCGTGTTTGCGCCTCTTAGCGACTGGTCGGAGACTCGATTTTATGATTTCTTGAAAATCTAGATGTTTTATCGCATTTTCTGCAAAAAGTCTCCAAACGCCAGTCTCCGCAGTGCATGGTATAGCACTACGGAGACTTTTTCGCATATTTTTGGTATTTTTCGAGTCTAAAAATTCATTTTCAGTCTCCGCTTTTTCAAGCATATAAATTTTAAGATTAGTAAGATTAGATTTTAAGATATTAGAAAAGACCACTCCCTTAAAAGGGGAGTGCTCACAATTATTTATAAGCCTACTCATTTTTACCTACCATCTACCTCGCCCCTTTACCCCTCTTGTATTTGTCCCTCTATTTACCCCACGGCCGATATTCTCAATCTTTGCCATATCGACAAGTTTTTCAATAGTGAGTAGCGGGTCTTGTTTTCCGTTCAAAATATCTTCAACAAGTTGTGGTGGTAAGAACCTTAGCGACATCAATCGTCGCACATAACTGCTTTGTTTTTCTTTTTCGGACAAACGCCCCTCTTCCCAAAGCCTGTAATAATATAGCCCTCGAGTTATTGCCTGCACTAAAGATAAGTTATACATCTCATCGCCATCAAACAGAATTTTCTTCCCGCCTCTGCGTGGCGCTGGCACTATTCGAATTTCTTTCTTAATCGTTACTATATCCTCGTTATCGACTTGAACACAAAACTCTTCGTCAAAATTAAGTATCTCAATCACACGCTTAATAGCCTTTCTATTCAGCTCAAGCTCAATATAATCTCTTGAGACCGTAACTTTTTGCATCACAGCTCGTACCGCTCTATCGTGAATCTCAAGCGTCGATAGCGATTTTAGAATCTGTTTTTGCATCTTTATCGAACTATCCTCAAATAGTGGCTGAATATTTTTCACATCACGCAAGTACTCCAAAACCACCCGACGAATCGCATCATCAGCTTCCGGCGCGCTAATCTTATCCAATGAACCAGATTCGTGCTCCCTATTTTGAATAATCGCCTGTGATATGTAATACTTGTATTTTTTATTCTTGGTGCCTGTGCTAGATGATGGCGACATATAATTTCCCTTATCATCAAAAAGTTTTCCACATAGAAGCGAGAATGTATGAGCAGGCTTCATATATGCAAGCTCGTGTTGTTTATTAACTGCTAACTGTTCTTGAACTTTATTGTAAGTTTCCTCATCAATAATTGGCTCGTGAACACCGTCATAGACTTTGCCATTGTATTCAAGCTTTCCAATGTATATCTTGCGCTTAAGCATATGAGTAAGCGCCCCTTTGGTATATACATTACCTTTTGGGCTTCTGTACTTAACCTCATCTCGAATATAGCGATGGAGCTTATTAACACTCTTGAACTCAAGATATTTTGAGAAAGCCAGTCTAACTAACCATGCCTGCTCTTCGTCAATAACGATGTTGCCGACATTCGGATCACGCTTGTACCCAATAGATGGCCGACCGCCGACATAAAGCCCTTTTTGTCGTGTTGCTTGGTTCTTATCACGAAGCCTTTCACTTGTGATTTCACGTTCAAACTGAGCAAATGAGAGAAGCATATTCAACGTAAGCCGTCCCATAGAAGTTGTCGTATTAAACTGCTGAGTAATCGACACAAACGAGGCTCCGTGTGCATCAAAGACTTCAATAATCTTGGAAAAATCCATTAGTGAACGCGTAAGCCTATCGACTTTATAGACCACAACAATGTCGATTTTCTCGGCTTTTATATCCTCCAGGAGCTCTTTGAACGCAGGCCGTTCCATATTCCCGCCGGAGAAACCTCCATCGTTGTATTGTGTTGGGATAAGAACCCAGCCTTCGTGTTTTTGGGACTTGATGTAGGCTTCACACGCATCACGTTGCGCATCAAGGGAGTTAAACTCCATATCAAGGCCTTCTTCAGATGATTTACGGGTATAGATTGCACAACGGATTTTCTTCATGAGCATACTCCGAAGAACCGCTTGCCGTTCCATTTTGTACCAGTAATAACTAATGCGATAGCTGATAGACTGTAGTAGATTTTGCCGTCGTAAAGATATTCGTTGTTAACTTGTGTGACTTGATGAACCTTGCCGTTGTACTCTCGATAATACCGCTTACCCACAAAACCCTTGAGAGACCTTTCGGAGATTTCTTGAGCCAAACCAACACCCATATCTTTTGCGTAGTCGTTAACCATCTTGTCAAGACGTCGCTGAAGCGGAGCTGAAAACTCGCCATAAGCTTCGGTCCAGATTTCTAATTTTGTTTTGTTAGTTGTCATTTGGGGTTTACCTCTGTACTAACATTAATCGCTCACCTAGCACAGAATTGGAACTCCCAAAGCAAGATTTCGTATCATTTGGACACAATTAGGGTAGGGGTAAATATATTATAATTTTATATGCTATAATAAACTCAAAAGGAGTATTTGTATGAAAAAAGTTTTAATTTCTTTAGTTTTATTAATTACTACAATTTGTGCCTATGCAGCTGATTGGCAAGCTTATGAAGAAAAAGGCTTTTTTATTGACAAATCTTCTATTACCAAAAATAATAACTCCACAAAAGCTTGGATTTTAATAGTAGGCCATGGGGAATTAAATAAGAAAAAATACGCTTATATACAAAGCTACATGGATGCAAAATGCTCTGAAAATAAAATGGCATATTTAGAAACTGTTTATTATTCTAAAAAGCACTACCCTATTGCATCATACAATTTTGAAGCAAATGATAATGTCGAATTTAACAGAATTATTCCAGATTCTAGAGGTGAAGCAATTTATAATGCTTTATGCCATTAATGCTTTATCAATTTCTTCTTTAGTTATTTGTGGTTTCTCTAAAACTCTAGCATATGGCGATTTAAACCAAGAGTTAAAATAATCTATTAACCAAAATATTTTTTCTTTTATACCATCGTTATCTTTATTGTCTTTAAGCATTTTCAGAATTTGAAGCTTATAGGTTATATGGTCGAAACCTGTGCTGTATTCAAAAATATTCAAAAAAGAATTACCGTCTTTATTAGTTAAATGATATTGTGGCAATAAATCAACAATTTCCTTTTGAACCAATATTCTTGGATTTTTTGCAACCTTTTCTTCTAAATACACTGCTTCAACTAAAGCTTTACCATATACAATGATGTTATTATGAAAAAACTCATTTTCTACAATAGCACCGCGTAATAAATAACCAAAATCAAAAGCTTCATTACAAATATTTGCTACTAGATTTAAAATAGTTGTAATATTTTTTTCACGAGTTAACTCATCTTCTGTTTCAATAGCAAATAAAATATTGTCAGAAAATATTTTAACAAAAATCTTTTCTTTTATATCTGCTGACAACCAATCGGCTTCTTTTATTGCATCTCCAAAAATCATATTTAAGTAATTCAAAAATTTGCTATCAGTATCTTCACAGATTTTCCTCTTAGCTCCAAGCATATCTAAATAAGCAACACAATGTTTTGTAGTTTTATAATTTGTTGATGGAAATCTCGTTAAACCAGTATGTTTTGTCATATTATCTCCTTTTAAATTTTATATTTTAATAAATTGTACACTTCAATTCTACAATTTTATTTACCCCTAGGTTTAGATGTAAAAATGTTGTAACAATCCTTTTGTGGAAAATGTAAGTTGCTATAATTAGTGCGTTAATACTCCCAAAATAAGGATTTGCCCCTATGAATGAATATCATATCTTAAGCCTTTCAGGTGGGAAGGATTCGACTGCGTTAGCTTTCTTTATGAAAGAAAACATGCCAGAAATCTTCGAAAAAACCGAGCTTGTTTTCTGCGATACTGAGCTTGAATTGCCTGAAACTTACGATTATTTAAACAAGATTGAAATCTTTTTGGATAAAAAAATCACTTGGCTAAGACCTGAAAAAAGCTTTGACCACCTCTACGATATTAGAAAATTTTTGCCCTCAATAAAAAATCGTTGGTGCACAGTCGAGCTTAAAATCCGAGTCTATCGCAAATTTTTAAAAGAGCATTTCAAGAACGCAAGTCAAATAAACACTTACATCGGAATCCGAGCCGACGAGCTTGGACGTGGCTTGGACGAAACAGCAAGTGCTGATAAGGTTGTGAATATTTTTCCGTTTCAAGATTACGGAATCACACGAGATGATGTATTCAAAATCCTAAACAACGTTGGCATAGGCTTACCCAAATATTACGAATGGCGCAAGCGTTCAGGGTGTTATTTCTGTTTTTATCAATCGCCAAACGATTGGCTTAATCTTTATGAGCATTGTCCTGAGCTGTTTTACAAAGCTATGGAGTATGAAAAATTTAATAATGATGGCTCAAAAACTTACGGTTGGAATATGTCTTACCCATTAAAAGATATGATTTTGCCTGAAAACATTAAAAAAATACGTGAGAATTTTGCAAGAAATGGCAAGAAAAAGCAAGTAAAAAACAATCTTCTAATCACAACTATTTAAGGCTCAAAT
>JAZNBJ010000012.1:0-9935 GCA_045586965.1 Candidatus Gastranaerophilaceae bacterium
GCTAACTATTACAGACGCATTATTATACTGTTTAGAAAAAATAGTAAAAGATCCTCAAAAACGCATGTTTAATTTAAAAAATGTTGAACCTTCAAAATATTTAAAACAATTCAGAGCAAAAGTGTAACTAATAAAAAATCGGATTATTAAATCCGATTTTTTATTTACCCTTCGCCCTGTTTTCTAATTTTCGCATTGCTCAAATAGAAAACAGACCTCTCCCTCAAGGGGCGAGGTGTGGAAAATTACTCGATCGTAAAATCAACTGTATTGTTTTCGTTAGCTTCTTTTTTTTCGCCAGTTATTAGCTCATATATCCAGGCTGTTACAAGTCCTGTAAATCCATTAAACAAAGCTGAAATTCCAGCCATAAGTATCATTAAAAGAATCATTACAACCATTGAGCCAAAGCTCGTCATAAAAAATCTTAAGAAACCTTGTGTGTAAGATGGAATCAACCAGCCAAGCAGCATACTTATTGGTGAATAAACAATTGAAAATGCTATAAAGGAAACAAAACCTATTACTGCGCCAAAAACACAGCCTTCTCTCACACTAATTATTCCAATAAAATCGTTTTGTTTTAAATAAGCTAAAATAAACGCTGAAAGGAAAAATATTAATATTGAAAAGCTCAAAGCGCTGACATATGGAACAACGGTTATAAATCCTAAAATTGCACCAGCTACTGCGCTAAGTATTGCTAATTGTTTTAGTAGTAATAAGTTCATGTTTTTCTCCTTGGGGATTAGCCCCCTCCCTAGCCCTCCCCCTTGGAGAGGGAATTAGTTTTGAATTTTTATTTACCCCTATTCTGCGCAGATATAACCTCTTAGGGCAGTATATGCTGCAACATAAGGTGAAGCCAAATAGATAAATCCTTTTGTATTACCCATTCTGCCTTGGAAGTTTCTGTTTTGTGTAGCTAAGCATACTTCTCCATCACCCAACGTTCCTGCATGAACGCCTACACAAGGTCCGCAACCAGAAGTTAGGATAGCTGCATTAGCTTCTACAAAAATATCAATCAAACCTTCTTTAAGTGCTTGTTTGAATACGTCTTTTGAAGCTGGACAAATAAGAAGTCTTACATCAGGATTAACAGTTTTTCCTTTTAAAATCTCTGCTACAACCCTTAAGTCCTCAATTCTTCCGTTTGTACAAGTACCTACAAAAACTTGATTAACTTTTACATCTTTCAAATCTTTTACATCAGCTGTATTGTCAACTGTATGTGGACAAGATACTGTGTGCGGTACATCTTCAGCATTTATTTCAATAATTCTTTCGTATTCTGCATCAGCGTCTGGAAGAATTTGTCTAAATTTATCTTCTCTACCTCTTTCTTTTAAGAAAGCTTTTGTCTTATCGTCAGCAATAAACAAACCGCATTTTGCGCCAGCTTCAACAGCCATGTTAGCCAAAGTAAATCTTTCTGACATAGACATATTTTCGATTGTATCACCGTGAAACTCAAGAGCTTTATATGTTGCGCCATCAGCGCCAATCATTCCGATAAAGTGTAGCATCAAATCTTTTGAACATACACCAGCTCTGAATTTCCCCCTTACTACAACTTTATATGTTGCAGGAACTTTTAGCCAAGTTTTTCCAAGTGCCATTGCAACTGCAATATCAGTTGAACCCATACCTGTCGCAAAAGCTGATAAAGCACCTGATGTGCAAGTATGAGAATCTGCGCCGACTAAAACTTCACCAGGGTTTACAAATGTTTCAATAAGCCTTTGGTGACAAACACCAGCGCCAATATCTGATAATACAGCGCCGTATTCTTTTGCAAATTCTCTCAATACCATATGTGTATTAGATAATTCTTTTCTTGGACTTGGAGCTGCGTGGTCAATAAATAAAATTGAACGTTCTGGGTTTTTAAGCTTAGGAACTCCTAACTTTTTAAACTCTTGAACTGTCAAAGGTCCTGTACCGTCTTGCACAGCTGCAACGTCTACTTTAGATATAACTAATTCGCCGGCATGTACGTTTTTGCCTGCGTGTTCTGAAATAATTTTTTCTACAAGAGTTAACCCCATAAAACATCCCTCTTAATTGTCTTGAACCAAAAATATTTTACCACAAAACCTAGAGATAGTGTTAAATGTTTTTTTATATTACAATAATTATAGTCTGATTAGGGAGTGAAAAATGGAGAGAGTTAAGAGTTTTTGTAAAACAAAAGTGTTTATCTATTTTTTATTAGCTTTGTTTTGCTTGTTATTAGCGTGTTTATCTAAAGATTATGACTACGATTTATTTGCACGTTTGATTGTTGGTGAAAAGTTTGTAGAGGCAGGGCAGATTGCTTATGAAGATTTTTTATCTTATACTCCTACTCACTTGTGGTATGACCACGAATGGGGTTCTGGTGTTGTTTTTTATTTAATGTTAAAGCATTTTGGAGCATTTGGGTTAACTCTAATACATGCAATAACAATGTTTTTTACGGTATTTTTTGTTATAAAAACTCAAGAGTTGCAAAAACATACTTATCCATTGTGTCTTTCTTTTGTAATACTTTTTACTTTACTTTTTAGTCATTTAAATCCAAGTATTGTAAGATGTCATATGTTTAGCTTCATGTTTTTTGCAATGTTTTTATATTTCTTAGAAAAGACAAGAAAAACAGGCTCAAATATTATTTGGTTAGTAGCTCCCATTACAATTATTTGGAATAACCTTCACGGGGGAATTGTTTCTGGCCTTGGCATGATATTTATTTATATGGTGGGGGAACTTATCTCTCGTAGGCCTTGGAAAAAACTTTTTTTAGTATTGCTTGTTTCAACACCATTATTAGTGATAAATCCATATGGCGTTGATTATTTAAACTTTTTATTCTCAGCAAATACAAAAGACAGAGAATATATAACAGAATGGTGGAGTGTTTTTGCTAATAGACATGTTATTTATTATTATCCTGCATTTGTTTTTGGAGTCTGTGGATTAGCTGCATCTTTTGAAAGAATTTTAAGTAAAAGAAAAATCGATATAACTCATACAATAGCGCTTATTACAACAGTAACTCTTGGTATTTTGCATGTAAAACTCTTATCTATAGCGGTAATTGTAATAGCAGCTTTATATTCAAATACAATTTTAAGATTATTCGAAAAGGGTTCTTTGAAAAATTTGAATAAATTAGCGTACGTTATAGTTGTTATGGCAATATTATATTTACCTTTTACGAAGCCTGTATTCTCAAAAGTTGATTTTAAAAAGTTTCCAGTAAAAGAGTGTGAATTTTTAAAAATTAATAATATAAAAGGTAATTTGCTTACAACTTTTGGATTGGGAAGCTATACTTCTTATAAACTTTATCCACAAAATTTAATTTACATGGATGGAAGATATGAAGAAGTCTATAATGATATAGAATTTGAAAGACTAATAAATTTTGAAAAAGCAGCTGATACTTGGTATGAGGTATTTACTGAATATCCAACGCAAATCCTTATGCCAGAGAAAACGAATCCAGGCTTTGAACATATGAAAAAACAAAAAGAATGGCAACTAGTTTATGAAGGTGAATGCGCTGGCGTTTTTGTTCCAAAACCTTGGGCTAAAAAAGAATATAAAATGCCTAGCGATGATGTAAATTATTATAAATCTACTGCTTTTGAAAATTTTGGGGAGTTTGGGGAATAATATATATTAATTTTATGATAAACTAATAATGGATTAACAAGAGGGCTTATAAGTGAATCATTCTTTAAAATACACATGCTTGTTTGGTGGCGGGGCTATTAGGGGATTAGCTTATGTCGGAACAATTAGAGCCTTAGAAGAGCTTGATATTGATTTTGACATTATTGGAGGTTCTTCAGTTGGGTCGATTTTTGCAACTCTTCTGGCATGTGGTTATAAATCTTATGAACTTGAAAACTTGTTTATGAAAGTTAATTTTGATCTTTTTAAAGATATTCATCTGGGCTTTGGTAAAAATATAGCATTGAGTAAAGGTGAAATTTTTATTGATTGGTTAAATGAACTAATTACAAAGAAATTGAACGATCCGAAGAAAAAAACGTTAACTTTTAAAGAATTAGATAAAGATTTGGTTATTGTGACAACTGATTTGAAAAATTTTAGAACTCAAGAGTTCTCAAAGTATACAACAGCAGATTTTGAGATTGCCAAGGCAATAAGAATTTCATCAAGTATGCCAGGGCTAATGCCTCCTTTTAAGTTCAATGACGGTTTACTTGTAGATGGGGATTTGCAAAAGGCATCACCGATGTGGCGTCTAGCTGATACCTTAAATAATTCAAAAAGCAGAATTTTGGAGTTTAGATTAGAAGGTGATTGCAATTTAGAAGGGCGAAATCCTATTAATTTCTTAAATACTATTTATAGCTGTGTTACAGATGTTGCAACTGATTTTGTAACAGAATTGTATGGACAAAATGATAGGTTTGATTGTGTAAGAATCAATTCGGGTGACATTTTCTTTGCAGATTTTAATCTAAACAAAGAAGAACGTAGAAAACTTATAAATCGTGGCTATGAACAAACTATGGCTTATTTTAAAGAAGTTCTACCAAAGAAAAAAGAAAACTTGGAAAAAGTTTATTTGAAATGCTATAGGTTTTTGAAAGAAGCAGAAAAAGGTTTGAAATCGAAAAATGTAGAAGAAGTACAATGGTGGTTGGGCGA
The DNA here is from genome assembly GCA_045586965.1 of Candidatus Gastranaerophilaceae bacterium. GTDB lineage: Bacteria > Cyanobacteriota > Vampirovibrionia > Gastranaerophilales > Gastranaerophilaceae > CAG-196. The sequence continues at coordinate 4,672 of JAZNBJ010000012.1, forward strand.
TTTGTTTATACACTTGTGTGAATTTAAAGAAATTGTTGATCCTATTATTTATCAGAAAATATTTGATTTGAAAAATGCAATTACAGAATCTGTTTCAACAATTTTATATTTTCATACAAGATTTAAAAATCGCAAAAATTTGGAAGAAAAGATGCATGAGCTCTTAAAGCTTCTTGAGGAGCGTATTACGGAGATTAGAATTTACTTGAGAACTCCGGAAGAAGATTAAGTTTTGTAAAGATTTTCTGAAAATAGCACCTTTTTTGTAATATTTCTTAACAAAAAGCTTGAGTTTTATATCTCAATGTTATATATTGAGTATATAAGGATTATGTGTTATGTGTCAAATTTAATTCAATGCTGATCCTTTGCGTTTACCACAAAAATTTTTACCCCATAGGAGTTTAGCGTATGATTAAGATGAAAAAAACAGGTGTTACTAACCCAGCAAGAGCAGGTTTTGTTGCAGTTACATCTTCAACAGAGCTAGGAGATTATTTAAGAAAAGTTAATTCTATTAAATCTCTTGATGTTAATGAAGAAAAAGATTTAGCAGTAAAAGCAAAATCTGGTGATTTATCAGCAAAGAAAGCTTTGGTACAAGCAAATTTAAAATTGGTTATGACAATAGCAAGAAAAGCTATTCATGTTTCAAAATTGCCATTAGTTGATTTAATACAAGAAGGTAATTTAGGTTTAATGATTGCGGTTGAAAAATTTAATCCAGAATTGGGTTATCGATTTTCAACATATGCAACTTGGTGGATTAAACAAGCTATGTTCAAGGCTATTTCTGAACAATCACATTGCATGAAAATTCCTGTATATATTCAAGAAACTCTTTCGAAGTTTTCAAAAGTAAAAGCAGAGATGGAAAGAGCTTATAATACTCAAGTTACTATTAAAGATGTAGCTGAAAAAATGAATATTGAACCTGAAAAAATTGATACATATTTGTCAGCTTATACAACAACAGTTTCTTTAGAAGGTAGTTTTGATGCAAATAACGGTAGTGAATTAGCAGTAGCTGATGTTGTTGCAGATGAAAGACAAAGTGTAGAAGAAAATATTGAATACGAAGAGTTAAAAAAAGAAATTGCGAATGTTGTAGCTACTCTTAAAGAACGTGAACAAACAGTAATAAAAATGAGATTTGGTTTGGAAGATTTCACTAAAACAACTCTTGAAGATATTGGTAAAATGTTTGGCGTAACAAAAGAATGTATCCGTCAAACAGAAGCAAGAGCTTTAAATAAATTAAGAAGCCATTTAGCTTACTAATGTTTTAATAAAATGAGCTAGTGTTAATTATTCGCCACTAGCTCATTTTTTTAACTATTGAGTTTAAAAGCTATTTGTTCATATTTTGCAATCTGTTACAAGGATCACAAGGTTGTTGAACAGGACAAGGTTGTTGAATTTTTCGTTCACAAGGATCACAAGGTGCAGCTGCGCCAGTTTGACAAGGATCACATTTTTTTACTTTTTTACATGGGTCACATTTTTTTTCGCATTTGTTGCAACCACGACCGAACCAATTTGATGGATTCCAGTTTGAATCATACCAAGCTGCTTGAGCAGATTGGGCGCCTACTGCAATTATCCCTAAAACAGCTAGCATAGATAATGTTTTTTTCATAAATTTTACTCCTTTTTTTAAAAAAATAAGTATGAACTTTTTTGTTACATACTTATTTTAAAAGAGCTAAATATAAAATCTATCGCCTAAGTGGTGAAAATATTTATGCTAAATATTTTAAAAGCTTTGCTAAGTTTTGCTTATTAATATTTGGTATAAAATCATCAATTTTATTAGCATATTTAAATTTAAATGTTTCTAAATATTTATTAAGCTTACTCCAATCATTAAGATTACTTGGACTTTTTGGTGCGATTGGAGGAGGAGTTCCTGCTGTGGCGACTAAAAGTTTACCATTTCTACCTAACATTCTTTGAGCCTGTATTTCTTCAACTGTAGCGCATAGCGATTCAATTGGTCTTATTTTAATTTCCATTTTAAAATTCTCCAAAAATTAATTCCCAATATACTTATTAAAAGTAATTTGGGAATCAGTTTTTGCCATTTTTTTTTATAATTTGTTACATTTTTTAATTTTTACTTTTGTCAATTAATTTATTTTCTCTATTCCAATTGAAAGAAGAACGAATTTCAGAACCGACTTTCTCAATCAAATGGCCTTCAGAAGCTTTTCTAAGTTCTTTAAATTTAGCTCCGCCTTTACTAAATTCATCCATAAATTCTTTTGCGTAGCTACCATCTTGTATTTGTGACAGGATTGTTTTCATTCTTTTTTTTGTTTCCGAATCAATTATTTGAGGTCCACGAGTATAATCACCATATTCTGCATTGTTAGAAATAGAATAATGCATATCTTCAATTCCACCTTCATAAATCAAATCAACAATAAGCTTCAATTCATGGCAGACTTCAAAGTAAGCCATATAAGGTGAATAACCAGCTTCAACTAAAGTTTCAAAAGCATTTTTTATAAGAGCAGTACAGCCACCGCAAAGAACGGTTTGTTCTCCAAATAAATCTGTTTCAGTCTCTTCTCTAAAAGTTGTTTCAATAATGCCTGTTCTGCCAGAACCTATTGCAGATGCGTATGACAATGCTAAGTCTATATTGTCCCCAGCAACTAATGCTGGCACACCTTTTCCCGCAAGGTATTCGCTTCTAACAGTGTGACCTGGAGCTTTAGGAGCAACCATAATAACATTTACTCCTTCTGGAGGTGTAATATATCCATAGTGAATATTAAATCCATGTGAAAACATTAAAGTTTGTTCAGCTTTTAAGTTTGGCTTTATTTCTTTTTCATAAACTTCAGCTTGAATTTCATCAGGAATTAAAATTTGTACAATATCAGCCCATTTTACAGCATCAGCAATTTCCATAACAGTAAGACCATAGTCTTTTGCCTTTATCCATGATTGACCATTTTTACGTAAGCCAAAAACAACGTCACAACCACTATCAACTAGGTTCATACCTTGTCCATAGCCTTGTGAGCCAAAACCAATAATGGCAATTTTTTTTGATTTAATCAATTCTTTATTGATATCTTTATCTAAATATATTTTTAATTCATTCATTTTAAATTACCTCTCTACCACAATTTTAGAACAAAAATTGGTGAAAACATTTATATTTAAAGAATTGTAACGTTACAATTTTGACACTAGCAAAATTATTATTTACAATTTTTGTATAGTGTAGGAGTCACAATGATTAATCAAATAAACAGTATTTCTTTTCAAGGTAAATTTACAACAAGAATGCAAGGTAGAAATGGTATTTTAAATGATATACCTGCAGTTTTTGCGCGCAAAACAAATGGTTTTAGCGGTACTTTAGAACTTTTGAGAGGAAAAGATAGTTTATTAATGAAATACAATGATAAGCAAAAAACACTTAAGTTTAATGAATATGGAGATTTAACAGGTGAATTTATAGAAGAGAAAACTCCTGAGACAATTAATCAAATAGCAGAGAGCTTGGCTAATTTTTTTAAAGTTTTAAAGGCTCAAGATTCTTATGATAAAGTTTTAAAAAAGCTAAAACGCTCTAAATTTAAAGCTGAAAGCGCATTAAATGCGAACCAAAAAACTTATCAACAAGCTCAAATAAATGGTGATAAGAGAGCTGAAAATATGTGTTTAGGGATTATAGAAAAAAACAATAAAAAGCTTGAAGAAATTAATTTAAATTTTGAACAAGCTGCAGTGAGATACCACAAATTTATTAATAAACTAGCAAGTAATGATATAAGAGCTCAACAGTATGTGAGAGATATTACTACTATTTAATTCCTGTGTAGCAAATTTATTTATTACGTGTTTTGTATTAAATATTACACAAGGAGGTTTATTTTTATGAATAATGGTATTAGTAGCATTAATCCATCTTTTCAGGCAAATATTGTAACTAAGATACAAGACCGTAATGGCGTAATGGAAAAAGTTTCAAAAAGATTTGCAGAAAAGACAAAAAACTATTCTGGAGACTTAAATATCATTCCGCTTCAAAGTCAGCATGGTCAAAAGGTCTTAAAGTTTTCTTTGAATGAAAACAGTACGCTTATTTCGCCAAATCTAAACGAACTTTTAGGCACAGAACTTAATGGTCCATCAGAAGTTTCAAATGAATTAATCGATAAAATTACAGATAGATATGTTAATATCTTAAGGGCTCTTAAGTTAGATACAGCATTTTATAAGACTATGAAAATTTTCTTTGATATTTTATCAGGACTATCTGTTTCCAAAAGATTAAATCGTGAAAATTTTTATAACTCAACTCGATCTGGTAATTTTGTATATGCAGAAATGTATAAACAATTAATGATAGAATGTGATCAAAAGGCACAAGTTATATCTGAAAAAATTGGTGATACTGCTCAAAGATATTACAATATACTTAATAATTTGAGAGAAACTGAACCAGTGATACAAGATTGGTGTGATGCAACGCAAATGATGTTGATTAGCAATAATCATTTTTAAAAATTAAAAAAGAGCTTGGTTTATACCAAGCTCTTTTTGTTTATAACTAGTTTAATTACTCATTAGTAGAAGTCTCTTCTACAGCCGCTTCTAATAAATTAGTTTGTTCGCTAACTCCTTCAGAAGTTGCCTCTGCAAACGGAGCGCTTATAGATGTATCGTCTTCATCCTTATCTGTATTTACGATTTTGTTAACAGATACGACTGTGTCATTTTCCATCAAGTTTTGGGCTCTTACACCTGTTGCAGGTCTGCCTTGGCAAGAAATATCACCAGCTTTTATACGTGTAACAATACCGCTTGAAGTTACTAACATAATTTCGTCTTTTTCTTCAACGATTGTTAATGCAACTAATCTTGACATATTAGATTTGAACTTAGTTGCAATCAAGCCGATACCACCTCTGTTTTGAGAGCGGAATTCAGACAACTTAGTACGTTTTCCGAAACCATCAGAAGTTACAACGAGTAAATCCGCATCATAGTTTCTAGGAACGATATCGCAACCGATAATTGTATCAGCTGAGCGTAATTTCATTGAGTTTACACCTCTTGCACTTCTACCTAAAGGTCTTAAATCCTCAATTGGGAATCTGATTGCCATACCGCAAGACGTACCAATAATAATTTCATCATTTGGATTTGCAAGTTTTACCCAGTTTAATCTATCGCCTTCTTCAAGTGAAATTGCAATGATACCGCTTCTTCTAATGCTAGCAAAGTTATCCAATTCTATA
>JAZNBJ010000013.1:0-28592 GCA_045586965.1 Candidatus Gastranaerophilaceae bacterium
TAAAAATGGCAATAGCATTTACAGCAGTTAATTTCAGTTTTAATGCAGCAGAAGGAACTTTAAATTCGCTTATTGGTAATATTCAAATAGCTGCTTTGTGTTCAGTATTTGCAGTTGGTTATTCATTGTTATTTATGTTTATTGAAAAGCTTTTATACAATGCAAAGTGTAAAAAATATTATTTATTAATACAAAAAGAATTTATACGTTTATTTGATGTTTGTACAAGTGAGCAATTCCTTTTAGACTTGGTAAAAGAATCAAAATTACAAAATATTAATAACGAAAAAATATTAAAATCACTTCCTGAAGATTTTGCAAAAGCAATCACTAAATCAATAGGTGAAGTCACTACTCCATACTTAGAAAACATTTTGTACAGTTTAAATAAATTAAACGAAAATATGGATAAGGGCAACGGTAGTGATGTTGTAGATAAATTATTTTAGAGGTAATTAATAAAAATGAGATTACGTATAAAATCTGAAAACGATGGCGATGGAAACATTTTTTGGATCACAATGACAGACTTAATGACAGGATTGGTTCTAGTTTTCGTTGTAATGTTTTTCTACACATATCTAAATAGTCATCAAGAAAAAATGACGCAAATGATTGCACAAGAAAATGCTACAAAATCTATTCAAGAAGCACTTGTCAAACAAAATATTGATGCAACAGTTGATCCTATTTCTGGTGTTGTAAAAATTTCGGACCTGGAACTTTTTGAATTAAACAGCTACACATTATCAGATAAAGGTAAAGAATATTTAGATAAATTTGCACCTACATATTTTAATTCAATTTTTTCAGACAAATATATGAATGAAAACCTTGATAAAATTATCATCCAAGGACATACAGATTCACAAACTTATGCTGGCGAATATACAGCAGATGAACAGTATATGAAAAATATGGAACTTTCACTTAACAGAGCTTATACAGTTGCAAACTATATGACTAATACGCCTTATAACAAAGAAAATGGTGACAGACTAAGAAAAATGATTCTTGTCGAAGGCGCTAGTTTTTCAAATCCAATTTTAACAAATGGCAAAGAAGATTTTGCAAAAAGCAGACGTGTTGAGCTCAAACTTGTTATGAAAAAAGATATTAAGACTAAATAAAACTAACACCAACACCGACTACGGCAGATATTAAAATATAAAACAAAGGATCTTTTTTAGATTTCCAACTCAAAATTAATAAAACTGCCAACAGTACCATAGCCTTAATATCATTCACTTCTGGTTTTATCAAACCGACTGCCACTGATGCAAGTAGTGCACAACTTATTGGCTTAAGAGTTTCTATCAAAGATTTTAGATAGAAATTTTCACTAAATTTCTTCAATAATTTAGCTATTATTAAAACTAATATTAAAGATGGTAGCATCTCTGAAAAAGTTGCACATAAAGAACCCAAAACTCCTGCAATTTTTAGCCCTGCATAAGTTGCGACATTTATGCCAACAGGCCCAGGTGTAATTGAAGCAACCGCTACCATTTGACTAAGCTCAGCTAAGCTATACCAATTGTATGTTTGAGAAATATGATACAAAAACGGAATAGTTGCATAACCACCACCAAAAGAAAACAAGCCTATTTTAAAAAATTCTGTGATAAGAAGCAAATAAATCATCTTGCCTCCTTTGGAGTTGAAAATCTTTTATAGAGAACTCCGATAACAGAAAATAATAAAATTGTTTGTATTGGTGAAAATTTGAAAACTAACAACGAAATTAGTGATAGTATAAATATCAAATAAAAAAACAAATTTCTATTTGATTTTTGCCAGACTTCACGCACGGTTAATAAAATTAAAGCAATAACAGCAATTCCAACTCCCCAAAATGCTCCTTGCACAAATGTATTTTCTGTAAACAAGGAAAGCATTGACGCTAAGAGTACAATTGACAGAAACGGCGCAGTAATTATGCCAAACATTGCAATTAAAGCTCCCGTTTTGCCTCTTAGCTTATATCCAGCAAACATAGAAATATTTGCAGCAATAATACCAGGCAAAGATTGAGAAATTGCAAAGTAATCTAACAATTCATCTTGGTCAATTAATTTTCTTTTTTCAACTAGCTCACTAATTAAAATTGGCAAAATTACATATCCGCCACCAAGCAAAATAGCACCGACCTTTAAAAATATAAAATAAAGCTTTAATAGAGAAATTTTATTCATCATTAACCTTCTAAAATAATTATAGTGTAAATTTTTATTAATTAATGTAACAAAATTAGCTTAATAATGTTATCGAATGTAAAAATGTGGAATTAAGTAAATACATAGGATAGAATAAGTATAGATTAAGGATATGTTTAATAGGTTAAACAATACGAAGTGTCCTATTGTGTTAAACTGCGGTACACCACACAAAGAGGATACGTTTTATATTGAATATAAATTTTTATGGATGTATAAAAAATTGTACTTCCAATTTTGTGTTGCCTATTCTATCCTTGCTATACAAAAAACATGGGAGGTTAGCCCATGTTAAGTATTAATACTAATTTATCCTCTTTGATTGCACAAACTAGTTTAAAAAACTCAACAAATATCCTTAATCAAGCCGTTGAGCGAATGACTACTGGCTATAAAATCAACCACGCCAGTGATAATGCAGCAAACTATTCCATTGCGACAAATATGAGTACAAAAATAAGCGCATACCAAGTAGCTGAAGATAACGCACTGCAAGGCTTGGATATGATTAATACTGCAAGCGAAAACTTAAGCTTGATTGAAGATAAACTACAAAGATTAAGAGCTCTTGCAACACAAGCTAGTAATGGAACATATGGCGACAAATCTCTCAGTGCTATAAATTCAGAAGCAATGGCACATGTGCAAGAAATTGAAAGATTGTATTCAAGTACCGAACATAATGGGTACAAAATATTTACAGACAAGGGTGAGCCAAATCCTCCTAGTGGAATTGGTGTGCAAAAAAGTGGTAAATATGGGGATTTTATAAGCAACCCCAAGTCTTATTCTGAAGCGGATTTAGCTGGTTGTAAATTTGTAAAAGAAGTCTCAAGTTTTGAATCTGGAAAAATTTATACTATTTCAGATGCTGAAGATTTGGTTAAACTAGCTAGCATGGTTAACAATGGTATTTCTACTCGTAATGTAACTTTTGTTTTAACTTCAGATATTGATTTAGGTGCTTGGTGTGATTCTCATATGGATACTGGTGGATGGGAAACAATAGGTTATTATAATTCGGATAGTGATTATAAACTGTTTTTGGGTACATTTGATGGCAATGGACACACAATATATAATTTGAAAATAGATAGAAATTCTGACTTACAAGGTCTATTTGGCCATGTCTCATATTTAACAACAATAAAGAATTTAGAATTAAAAAATGTCGATATTAAAGGCGGTAATAAAACTGGTGCAGTAGTTGCTCATGGAGCAGCTACAATAACTAATTGTATTGTTTCAGGTAGTGTAAAGTCAAATGCAAATTATGTAGGTGGTATAGTAGGGAATGGTTATGAAGCAATAATAAAGGATGCTGTTAATAGGGCAACTGTTATTGGTGTTGATTATGTGGGCGGAATTGTAGGGTGCCTTAATAAACAGGGCGAGGTAATTAATTCGTATTCTGATGCAAATATTATTGGTAATAATTCGGTAGGTGGAATAGTCGGTTTTTGTGATGCAGGCATAACTTCTTGTGATTCAAGAGGTAATATAAGCGGAACAAATTATATTGGAGGGCTTGCTGGGACGTTTGGCTCATTTAATTTTATTAAGAATTCTGTCTCTTCAGCAAATATTGAAGGTGCAGTAGCAGGAGGAATTGCAGGGAAATTTTATGGTGATAACCTTTCAAATTGTTGTTCAATATCGCAAAATGTATCACCTTTGGGAGATAGAACAGATGAAACATTATTAACACAAGTTATTTTTAGAGAGCTACCTCCTAAAAGTATTGATTTTCAAGTAGGGGTGACTAGTTCTCAACACTCAATAATTAGTTTAGAATTGGGGTTTAAGTTAGATGATATTGTTGAATTGAATAAGATTGGTATTGATATGAATGCGAATTTTTTTGAAATTATTGATAATTTGTTGCAAAAAATTTCAACAAAACAGACAGAGTATGGTGCTTCTCAAAACAGGTTAGAATCAGCTTTAGAAGAAATTTTGACTCAATATGATAATCTTGTATCAAGTCGTTCGACTTTGCGTGATGCGGATATTGCAAAGGTGAGTGCTGATTATATTCGTCAACAGATTTTGCAACAGGCTAGTGCAACGTTGATGGCCACGGCTAACCAAAGCCCTGCAATAGCATTGCAGTTAATCTAGTTCCTTCCCCTACTTGGGGAAGGCTAGGATGGGGATTTTTTTTATCCACCCCTCACCCGAATTTCTAAGCTCCGTTGTCGCTAAGAAATTCTACCCTCTCCCACAAGGGGCGAGGGGAATGTTTCGTACATTGCAGTTAATCTAGTTCCTTCCCCTACTTGGGGAAGGTTAGGATGGGGAAATATACCCCTCACCCGACCTTCGGAGCTCCCATACAGTGAGGGATTTTTAAAGATGATAAAATTTTACCATCTTTTTTGTAAAACTAAATCTCTACAAACCATTCTACGCCTAATTTTACGACACTTCAAAAATCTATCTTTTTTACAAAACTTTTCTATCTTTGAAAAAAATGTTTGCAAAAAATATATATCTATGATATTGTTCTTGTATACAAAAATTACATTCAACAATCACAAATTATTTTTATATATACAAGGAGAAAATATGCTAGATTTTCTGTTTAAGAAAGAAGTTTGCAGTGCAGAATTGATAAATGATTTTTATTCTCACTTAAGAGAAATGTATTCTTTTGATTCTATATCTGATGAAAGAAAAGAATATTTAAAATCAACAATGGCAAAATTCGGCTATCTTCCTTATCCACATATAAAAGCTTTAGAAGAATTGTCTAACGCAGAAGTTCTTTGGGCTTTGGAATCAAAATGGGAAAATGAAGGTGTTTTTAAAGACGGAAAATTTAGTTTTGACAAAGCTAGCACTTTAGCTAGAAATAACGTTAAAAATTCTTCTTGGTTACAAAAAGAAGGACATAATATTAAGCTTATAAACCTAGCTGGTTTAGGTAACGGAAATACAGCTGAAGAAAGTGGAAAATTTATGGATTGGTTGCGCCAATTATTAATTCTTCCAACTGGCAACAAGTCAAATAATATTTTTGGCACAACAATGTATCTTATTCCGTTCCACCCACGTGAATTCGGTTGTGCATATTTACCAACTGCAAGTTGCGTAAGCCCTAATTTAGAAGACAAGTCTATTTTTGAAAAAACAGGACTTAATGCAGATGAACAAGTAAAAATGTTTATTAAGATGACTCAACTTGCGGGTCACCCTGTTATTTACGATATACTTCCTCAAACTGGAAGATTTTCTAAAATAGTTTTAACAACTCCAGATTGTGCAAGATGGTTTGATATCAATGCATTAATTATGGAATTATCTAGAAGCGTTGAATCCGTTGCTGAGACTTTGAGCGACAAGTATTCTAAAGATGATTTAGCAATTGTTAGCGGTATTTATAAAAAATCAATTAAAGGTGAAAGCTACGGTGATTTAACAGAGCACTATCAAAACATCTTTAATGAAATTGATGAATTGTTAAAAGACACAAAAATATTTTTATCAAATTCTATGCTTGAAAAATCAATTCAAGATAAATTACATAAAAAAGCTAAAAATATTATAAATCAGGTATCTGGCAATTTGAGAAATAAAAAGATGTCAGAATCTGATATAACAAATCAAGGTGAAATAATTCAAGCTCTTATTTCAGAAGGAATGTGGCCTGCACCAGGTGGAGCTTGGTGTTCAGCAGGCGTGCCAATCTTCGACAAAATGAGCGAAGGTGCAAGCTATCCAACATTTAAACATTACAAGTTTGACGGTGAAGATGTTACACATTTCGCAAATTTAGATTGCCAAACGCCTTATTATTTTGTTTGTTTAGAAAACGGCAAGTATAATAATGACGTAATAAAATTCTTTGTTGATTATATGAAAAATCTTCAAGAAGAATACAATTTTGACGGATTTAGAGTTGACCACATTGACCATATTGTAGATGAAGTTTCTGAAGCTAATGGAACACCAATTAGTTATAGAGCTCCAAAGAAAGTTTTAGGAATGCTAAACTCTGCAATGAAAGACAAAGTTCCATATTTTGCAACTTTAGCAGAATATATGCTTTGGGACAATTATTATAAAGAATACCATCAAGATATGAACTTTGATGTGCTTTGGGGTAATGATATTGTTTCTCAAAGTTATAAAACGCCAGAAGCAATTGCAGATGACAATTTATATTTAGCAAATTATAATTCGTCTTCTAAAAAATCAACTCCGCTTTCTGTTCTAAAATCTTATAACAATCAAGACGGTGAGTTTGAAGCAATTGATAGATATCCAGCTCAATTAGGCAAAGAAGGTGCTTTATTCAAATGGTTTAAATACAAGTTCTTACCTGGTGGTAAATTAGCGCAAAGACCGGTTATGTATATTGATGGAGATGAATCATTTACAAATGGCGGTATAGAATACGTTATCGGCAATGAAGTATCAATGAAGAGAGAAAAAGATTATGATTTCTTCTCAAAATTTGATGCATTGGATAGATTTGTTAAAAATAATTCTGTAATAACAGATGGTGAAGCGCATATTATAAGACAAGATGATGATGGATTTGTAGCTTGGCAGATACAAAAGGAAGGTGTAAAAAACTCTTTATTGATAGTTGCAAATTATAATTCGCCTACCGAAAAATTCTGTATTGAAGAAGATGGAAATTCTTGGACAGAGATTAAAGAAGGTTGCGAAGTATTTGATAAAACGATTGAACTTTCTTGTGATTATTCAATAGTTTCAGAATATAGATTTGATGGCGTTGATTATATTGAAGAAAAATTTGTTGCAGCAACAAATTCACTATCTTTCGGTAAAATTATGCCAGCTGAGTTTAAAATATTTACGGTAATAAAGTAAAAGAAAGGTTTTAAGGAAAAGGATTTTTATTCTAAAGAAGAATAAAAGTTCATCATGTGGAGTATAAATTTACGATTAAGTAAACTACGATTAAATAATAATGGGATACAATGCCGAGATTTAAATCTCGGCTTTTATTTTTGCATAAAATATAATATTTTATACAAATAAATGTTTTCAAGAAACCATATTGCAACTTTCTTGTGTCGACAAGAAAGTTGCGCAAAGAAGCTCGTGCGCTGTAACTCCACTCATTAATCAATTGTAACGTTCGACTTGAGCGACTGAACTCGGTGCTACGCACCTCAAACAGCAGTCGCTTTGTTGTTGTCTCACTAACATTGATTATTCGTTACGTTAGGCGCACAGGTTATTGCCGAGCACTGTTTGACCGAAGGGAGTTTGCGAGGCAAATGTAGGGTGGGCTTTCAGCCCAACGGTAAAAAAAACACGGCTGAGCGAAGCGAAGACGTAGAAAACATTAGCGTGTTTTTCTTTTCTTTTGGTACTTTTCTGTTCTTTTGCTTCGCAAATAAAAGAACAGAAAAGTACAAATAAGATTAGTAATCGAATTAAATTGTATAAAATATTATATTTTATGTGATATTAACTTATTTTCTTAAATAAAAAGGCTTAAGCTTAATGATTATTTATATTATTGAAAAAATATTGTTATATATTAGAATTAATTTAAAGACTATTATCCACAAGGGGGAGATATTTATGAAATTCGATAAGAAAATGTTTTGGATACAAATTCTTGCTCTAATTGGCTTAGGTTTGACTATAAAGCTTGCAATGATTTTTCATACAGCAAACTTTGATAAGTATGCTTTATCAAGCTTTTGTTCAATAAATGATTTTATTGATTGCGACGGTGCTGCAAAATCTAGATCCGCGCAATTTATGGGACTACCTCTTGCTTGGTGGGGAATATTTTTCTATATTATAATTCTATTCTTATCAATTGTTGATAACCTAAAAAATATAAAATTCCTTAAATTTTTAGAAGTCTTTAAAACTCCATATGCTTATATTTCTACATTGGGTACAATTGCTTTTATTTGTTCAATGGCTCTTGCAGGAATTAGCATATTTGGTATCAAAAAGCTTTGTGTTCTTTGTTTTGCTACTTATTTTATTGATTTAATTATAGCAACAGTAGCCTCAGATGGGATGTTCAGAAACATTCTTATTAACTTCAAAACAACAGTTTTAGATTTTATTGATGGCGCAAAAAAATATACAAAAACTTTTATAGTTTTATTATTAGCATTTGTATCATTTCTTGCATATAGCAAAATTACCCTCAACTTTGTACCACATATCAAAAGAAGCAATTCTATAATGAAATATAGAAACATTGAATACAATCCTTATAGAATTAATGGCAACACATTGGGTAACTCAAATGGTGATGTTGTAATTGAACTATACTCTGACTACGTTTGCCCATTATGCTATATCCAAAATATAATGCTTCATCAAGTTGTTAAAGAATTTGATAATATAAAAATTGTTCACCATAATTTACCATTCGATAAAAAATGCAATTCTTACATTCAAGTAAATATGCACCCAGGAGCTTGTTTTATGTCTAGAGTTGCAATTGCAGCACGCAATCAAGGTAATTATTGGGGTATGAGCTCTTTATTATATGAAAATCAGCCTAAAAATTTAGACGAAGCTATTGAACTTGCTGAAAAATTAAACTTAAATATTGATAAATTCAAATCTGATATTGAGACTTTGACAACATACAAAGAAATTGAAAAAGAAATCGAAAAAGGCAATAAACTTGAAATTGATGCCACTCCGACGATGTATGTTAACGGGGACAAAGTTGTAGGTGTTAAACCTTATTATGAATTGAAAGAATTAATGATAAAATATGGTGCAAAACGAAAATAAAATTTTGTTGCATGCTTGTTGTGCAATATGTTCAGGCTATCCTATTTCTTTATTAAAAGAAATGGGATATTCTGTTACAGTTTATTTTTGCAATCCAAATTTAGATACAAGTGAAGAGTTTCTTCGTAGACTAGAAGCACAAAAAGAAGTTTGCAAACATTTTCAAGTTGAACTTCTTGTTGAAAAATATAATCCTAAAGAATATTTAGATTTTGTTTTAGGATTAGAAAATGAGCCAGAAAAAGGCAAGCGTTGTGATAAGTGCATTGAACTAAGACTTTTAAAAACTGCCAAAAAAGCAAAAGAATTAGGGATAAAAGAGTTTACAACATCATTAACAATTAGTCCACATAAGAAATTTGAAAAAATTCAAGCGTTAGGAGAAAATATAGCAAAAGATTTTGAGCTAATTTACCCTCCATTTAATTTTAAGAAAAAAGACGGCTTTTTAAAGACTAATCAAATATCAAAAGAATTAAATCTATATCGTCAAAATTATTGCGGATGTAAATTTGCTAAAAATATTTGATTTGATATATACATTTATTCCTAAATATGATATGATATATCTTGTGAAAGAGGGCTTTTAAGAATGGGCTATAAGATATTATCAAAAACTGAACTTTGTCCTAACCAATATGAATTGGTTATAGAAGCTCCTTATGTTGTAAAAAATGCTCAAGCTGGGCAATTTATTATATTTAGAGCCGAAGAAAATGGCGAAAGAGTTCCTCTTACTATAGCAGATGTAGATAAAGAAACTGGTGCTTTAACTATTGTGTTTATGGCAGTTGGCTATTCTACAAAAAAACTCGCAGAGCTTAATGTTGGCGATGAACTTCTTGATATAGTAGGACCTTTAGGTCAGCCTACACATATTAAAAAATATGGTACAGTTGTTTGTTTAGCTGGTGGCTATGGCGCAGCACCTTGTTATTTAATTGCTAAAGCATTCAAAGAAGCTGGTAATAAAGTTTATATGATAATGGGTGCAAGATCAAAAGATCTTATATTCTGGCAAGATAAAATGAAAGAAGCTTGCACAGAACTATTTATAACAACTGATGATGGAACTTTGGGTGAAAAAGGTTTTGTAACACAAGTTTTAGAAAGAATTATATCAAAAGAAAAGGTTGATTATGCAATAGCAGTTGGGCCTCTTCCAATGATGAGAGCTGTTGCAGAATTAACAAGAGATAAAGAAATTTATACAGAAGCAAGCATGAACCCAATTATGGTAGATGGCACTGGCATGTGCGGTGCTTGCAGAGTTACTGTTGGTGGTGAGACCAAGTTCGCTTGCGTTGATGGCCCTGATTTTAATGCTCATCTTATAGACTTTGACGAAGTAATAAATCGTAGTAAAATATATAAGGAAGAAGAAAGAAAACGTAGCGAGAATTGCAATTTACTAAAAATGGCTAATAAATAATAGGAGATAAATAATGGCAGGAAATGACAAAACAATACCTTTATGCCCACTAATGAGTGTAGGCTCACAAGTTGAAATTGTATGTATGCAAGAAAACTGTGCTTGGTATTTAAAAAATTATAAAATATGTTCCGTTTATATGATGGCACACAATTCTATGCTAGATGTTCAAGCTAAACAAAAAGCAGCAAAAGGACAATAGATTTATAACAAGAGCCGGATTGTAACCGGCTCAATTAGTTTTTAAGGAGATAGAATGAAAAATACAGTTGTAATTGGCGCTCAATGGGGAGACGAAGGCAAAGCTAAGATTACAGATTTATTAGCTCAAAAAGCAGATTTAATTATACGTTACCAAGGTGGTTGCAATGCAGGTCACACTGTAGTAGCAAACGGGAATACTTATAAATTTCACTTAATTCCATCTGGTATTTTATATGAAAATACTACTTGTTTTATAGGTTCAGGAACAGTTATTCACCCTGAGTCTTTTGAAAAAGAAATGAATGAATTAAAACAACAAGGTGTTGATTTCAAAAATCTTAAAATTTCACCTCTTGCTACAATTACAATGCCTTATCATATAGAAGTTGACGGCTGGTCAGAAGCAAATTCTGGTAAAGGTAAAATCGGTACTACAAAACGTGGTATTGGACCAACTTACACTGATAAAATGGCTAGAATTGCTTTAAAAATTCAAGATTTGTATTCTTTTGAAGCTTTAAGTGAAAAACTTGATATGATTTTACCTATCAAAAATAAAACGTTAGAAAAAGTTTATGGCCTTGAGCCTTATACAAAAGAATGCATCACTTCGCTTTGTGAAAAATATGCAGAATTATTTAAGCCATATGTTGCTTTTGATTGGCAAGATATGCTCAATCGTTTTAAAGATAAAACCGTTCTGTTTGAAGGCGCTCAAGGTGTTATGCTCGATATAGATTATGGAACATATCCTTTTGTTACAAGTTCAAACCCAATCGGTGGCGGAGCTGCTACAGGTAGTGGTTATGGACCAACTATGATAGAAGAAGTTGTCGGTGTCTCAAAAGCTTATGTAACAAGAGTTGGGGAAGGACCTTTTGTCACAGAATTAACAGATGAAGTTGGTGAAAGAATACAAAATATCGGACACGAATTTGGTGTTACAACAGGACGCCCAAGAAGATGCGGTTGGTTTGATGCAGTTATTATGAAATACGCTGTTTTAGTTGGTGGTATTACAAAAGTAGCATTAACTAAGATTGATGTGTTTGACACTTTTGATGAGATTAAGGTCTGTGTAGCATATAAAGATTGCAGAAATGATAAGGTTTATACTTCTTATCCTACAGATGTGTTTATTCATAAATATTTAGAACCTATTTATGAAACAATGCCAGGCTGGAAAACCGATTTAACTAGTATTAGAAGTTATGATGAATTGCCAGAAAATGCTAAAAAATACATAGCTCGTGTTGAAGATTTAATCGGCGCACCTGTTGGTATATTATCTGTCGGACCAGATAGAGAGCAGACAATATTCCTCAGTTAGGTAATTCAAAAAATAGTCAAATGAATAATTTTAAAGGACTCTGCTTGGTGTAAATTATTACACAAGGAGGGTTCTTTTTATGTGTAAACTTGTCGTTCTTGTTTTAGCTTTAAGTATAGCTATGCCTGTTTTTGCAACTGTTTTTTCTACTAAGGGGAATTCTTTGTACAATGGTTTTCCCAAACGTACTCAATCAAGAATTTATACTAATCAGTATCGCCCTCAAAACCATTGTAATTATTGCCATGATTATAGGCACCATAGACGAGTTGGCAATATGGATGCGCTTGAAAGGTATGCTTTTAAAAAAAACTACGGTCGAGAAAACAATTTCAGACGTTTAGAACGACTCGAAAACCTAGCCTTCGGAGCTACTCAAGAGGGAGATTATGCTACTAGGTTCAAAAATGTTGAAGCAGCTATTTTATCACGACCTCAAGCTACACAAAAAAGATCAATTTTGGGAAATATTGCAAACTATTTTGCAGGAACACCAACAGGATTTACACCAAGTATAACTGATACAATAATTACGCCAAGCTATGTGACACCAGGTTCTATTCCATATCTTAGCCCAACAATGAATTCTATGATGCCTATGGGTGGATTTTCAACTTCGCCGAGCTATGATAATCAAAGATTTGAACAATATTCAAATGGTATTTGGGGTAATGGCTATCGCTCATTTGGTAATAATTTTGGTAATGGCAGCTCTGTAACAATTTTAGATTAGTTTAAAATACTAAAAGTAAAGGTAGACTAAAGTCTACCCTACAAAGCTATATAATTATATCTTGTTATTAAGCTTCTAATTCTTCTATTAATCTAGTTAATATTTTTGTATCTATATTACTATATCCTCTTTGGAAAAGGTCTTCTTTAGTAACCCTTATTTCAGGAATAGAATCAGTACTTATAATAATATCATCCGAATTAATTTCTTTCCTTATGGTTTCTACAGGTGTAAACTTGAGTTCACGTTCTTCAGGATTAGTTCTTTTCAACATTGTAAAGCTAAAAGCCACAATTTCACCTTTTTTATCTTTATGAGTTTCTGTTAATGTTGCCCAATTCTTGTTTATAACTTCTTGTTTTACATTTACATTCAAACCATTTTTAACAAAATTTTGTTCTACAATCGCAGCTCCACCATAATTATCCAAACGTGAAGCTTTGTGATTTCTTACACAAACAAATCTTGTATCACCTTTATTAAAAGATATAGTACCTTTTTTGGGATCATAATCAAATCCTCTAATATTGGCTATATCGCCTTTCCAAGTAACAGGACAAACAACACCTCTAGTCCCTATATAATCCCATCTTTTCCCGCCTTCGTAGCCCCAATGTGACAATTCATATTTTTCTTTGACAATACCTTGTTTTTTTAGATTATAAGCATAGCCTATATCATCATCACCTTCAATTTCGCCTAAACTTCTTATAAGCTCAACCGTACTTGGAAGGTTATAGTCTAATAATTCTTTCAATTCATTATGAATATATGTATTGAATGTTGAAGGCTTTATTTTATTATCAGAATCTTTAATTGTTTTGAAGTTTAGTAATTCAGCCTTGTTTTCTTTAATAAAATCTAACGTTGACACAAGAGATTTTTTGCCTACATATGTTCCATTCGCAAATCCTGGTTTACCAACAGCATTGTTAAATTGCAATGATGATAATACATTTTTACCATCCTTATAGAACAATACTTTATTGAAATACGGATGTTTAAGTTTTACTTTTTTTTGTATAAACTCATCAGAATTTACATTATAATAAGTTGTAACATCGCCATAGCCTTTTTCATCTTTTGATTTAACAATCATACCTATTGGTTGACCATTTTCATCATTTTTCAATTCAGCTGTATAAGCGTCACTATAGGCACCTGACATAACGATTTTACTACCCTTTGTCAAAGAAATTTCATAATCTTTGTAAGGGAAAACAATTCTCTGACCATCATATAAATCTTTAGAAAGAATCGGCTGCATATTCTTATTAAAAGCTCTTATTACCAATTTCTCATCATCAAAATAATTAACTTGTACATCTTCAAATTGAGAGATTTCATCTAACTCTGGGTGGGTAAAATTCCCGTTTTCAATCTTATAAATTTGAGTCTTATCTTTAAATTTTATTTCAAAACCATTCGGTGTTAAATTTTTTAAATAAGCGTCAAGGTATCTCAAAATTTTGTGATAGTTAATTTTTACAAAAGGAACTTGTGGCTCATAGTTAGTTAAAAATTCAGAATGATCTTTAATAAAATAGCTTCGGTCAATATCATAACACTCGTCTTTTTTAAAAGTTAGTTGAATTTTCGCTAAGTCTTCTTTTGTTATAACAGGTGCTGTTAGTTTTTCACCTTTCGATATTGTAGTTCGTTGTTCGTCAACAACGCTCGGAGTTTTTTCAGCCTCAACAGCTTTATTTTCAGACTTTTCTTTAGTTGCTACAACTGTTGTAGTTGCTACTGCTGTCGCTGCAGCAACAGGAGCTAAAAGTTCTTTTATAGTTTCTTTTATTTTTTCAACACGTTCATCCGCTTTGTAATTAAAGATATTGAGCTCGGCTTCTTTTTTATTGCCACCTACGATAATATTAATTTTATCTTTTGCAATAGTTACTAAATCAGATTTTTTACCGATATTGCTAACGTATGATTTTAAGCTTTTGTAATGAGGTTGATTAAATTTAATATTGTTTTTCAAAATTAATTGTGCTTTAAAAGCTGGCTTATTGCCATCTTGTTGAATTGGGTTTAATTTCATAATACACATACTCCATTTTTAATTGATTTGTTGTTAATATTTATATAAAACCACAAAAAAATAATTTTGCTAGGTATTTAATATAATTTCAACATCAAAAGTTGTTTTTAATTTAAGCGCATAAATGTTTGATTTGCCTAAAAGAGCAAGTTTAACTGCATCTTTTTCAGTTGTAATTATATCACCTTCAATATTTTCAATATCGTTTAGGGTATATTGATGATGGTCGTCAAATGTAATTTTTTCTTTGATTTTATAATCATTCTCTAAGAATTGATAAAACTGTTCGGGCTGACCAATCGCAGAAAGTGCAGTAATTTCAGAGCCTTTTTCAAGGTGTTCACCTGAGATAATATTATAAACATAATCAGGCTCAACCTTGGCAATTGAAACTATCCCTTCGCCCCTTGTGGGAGAAGGTGGTTGAAAGCCGGATGAGGGGTGTCTAAAATATTTTTTTTCAAATATCCTAGCTAACTTCTCAGCTTTTGTATGGTCAATGTTTTTGCTTACAACGAGCAATTTATCAACTCTATTAAAATCAGGCTTTTCTCTTAAAGGCCCAGCAGGAAGTAAATTTTCATTCCCAAACATTTTTTCAGAGTCCACAAGCACAATATTCAAATCTCTATGTAGCTTTCTGTGTTGCAGTCCGTCATCAAGAATAATCTTCGTTACTCCTAACTCTCTTATTGCGTGCTGACAAGCTTTGTATCTGTTTGAACAGGTTAGAACCGCACACATGTTTAAATTTACTGCCAACCAATAAGGCTCATCACCTGCCATATCAGCTTTGTGGTAAAGATTAATACCATCAGATATTACATTTACATTTTTATTATTTAATTTGCCCCCATAACCTCGAGAAACAATTGCAACACGTTCACCTTTGTCTACAAAATAACGTGCAAGCTCTGCTACAACAGGAGTTTTACCAACTCCACCTGTTGTAAAATTACCGACAGAAATCACAAATGCATCAACTTTTTTAGGTTTGATTATATTTTTATCATATAAAAAGTTTTTAAAATCAGCACCTAGAGCATAAAAAAATGAGCAGAACTTAAGTAAGTTAAATAATCCCCCTTTTGCATTTTTATTATAATGTAATTTAGTAATTTCTGTTTTTAGGTTCATATCACCCCTCACCCGTCACTTCGTGACACCCTCTCCCACAAGGGGCGAGGGTTAATATCTACTTCTCTACCATTGCTTTAAATTTTTCAAAATCTTCCATTGTATCAATTCCAACTGGAACATTTTCTACAATACCGACTTTGATTTTCATACCGTTTTGTAAAGCTCTTAATTGTTCTAAGCTTTCGGCCATCTCATAAGGAGTTTGAGGTAATTCTGTCATCTTAAATAAAGCTTCACGTTTAAAGCCATAAATACCTAAATGACCATAAAATGTCCAACGCCCCTGACTATTTCCCTCATTTACCCCACGTTCGTATGGTATTTTTGAACGTGAAAAATACATTGCATAATTATTAACATCAAACACGCATTTTACCAAATTTGGATTTTCTGCTTCTTTCACGTCTTTAATTTCTCTTACAAGAGTTGAAATATCAGCTTTTTCATCAAACAATACGCCATTTATAACTAGTTCAATGTTAGCTTGTTCAATTAAAGGCTCATCACCTTGAAGGTTAATAATATATCCAATTTCAGGGTGGCGTTTTGCGACTTCTGCTATTCTATCGCTACCAGATTTATGCTCAGTAGAAGTCATTTCTACTTCTGCACCAAATTCTTTACAAGCATTAAAAATTCTATCGTCATCTGTTGCAATAATCACCCTATCAACATGTGGGACTTTTTTAGCTTTTTCCCAAACCCATTGAATAATAGGCTTATTACAAGCTTTTAGAAGTGGTTTTCCTTCTAATCTTGAAGAACCATATCTTGCTGGAATAATTATTGCTGTTTGTTTATCTGACATAAAAACCTCTATTCATGATTTTGTATTATTACTTGAGCTAAAAAAACATTTACCCCATTACCCCTTTACCCCTATTTTTTTGCATTTATAAACACTGCATTTGTTTTTAGACTAATTTCTCTACCAGTTAAATAATTCTGCGCATTCTCAATAAATCTATTTACAGTTTTTTCGTCAAAATACTTCATATATCTTTCTTTTGTAGAAGGTTGTCCAGGGCTTGGAGGATTATTAAACCATTGTTCTACCATTCCAGCTTGCACAACATAATTTGATTTTACTTCTTGAACTTTAACTTCTGGCACAGAGAATCCAGCAATTTCTAAATTCATTCTCAAAGTATTTTCATCAAAATTACACAATGAATCCATAGGATTTTCCATCATTTCGTTTTCAGCTTTTTTGAAATCGTCATACTTTTCAATAAAAATAGGATCTAAAATTTGCCAATATCTAGTGTTTGAGCGAATAACAGGTTCAAAAGCACAGAACTTTCCACCTGGTTTTAAAATTCTATAAATTTCACTAATCGCAGGTTGTTTATTGACTATATGAACAAGAACTGAACGCATCAAAGCTTTATGAGCTGTGCTTTCTGGCAATGCTATATGTTCACAAGGTGAAAGCAACATTTCATAGCCAGAAGTAACTCCAGACTCATCTAGTATTCTTTTGCAGTCATCTAGACAATCTTGAAATTTGTCAGAAAAGATAACTCTACCTTTACAGTCTTGCAACTCTAGCGCTTTAAAAGCCAACAAGCCTGTTCCACAACCAATATCAATAACAGTTTCGTGAGGCATAATTTCTGCATACACTAACAAAACATCTCTTACTGCTTCAAGCCATTTTGTAGTTTGCTCAATCATTTCTGGTGTTTGGCCTGCAAAACGATTTTGTTTTAGCCACTGTGTCCAATTTTTACAAATCTCGCTCATATTCACTCCTCTCAAAGTCTTAACATAGCTAAATTATACAATAATTAAACTTTAGGAGCAATTATTTAACAAAAAAATCATTCAACGCTAACGGACGTTGTAAATCATTCATCGCAAACACCTGCAAAATATATCGACCTTTTTCATAGAGCACAAAATAATCCGTATGATAATATCGCTCACTCTTCATAAGTCTAAAGTCTTTTGTCCTCAAAACTTCTGCACCACCACCAGCGGCTTTGTCAGTAATTTTAAAGACTTGAACTCTTATATAATCATTTTTCATTTTTTCTGGAGCAATAAACAAATAATAAACTCTTTTACCCCGTTCAAAAGTTTTTTGATGTGATACTATATTTTCTTTAGTAAAAGGCTGTGGATTAAATAAGACATGCCCACGTTTGCTTGCACAAGAAGTCAAAAGAAACATTGAAAGAAACATAAATAATAATAGTTTTTTCATTAATCCTTATTTGCCTCTTCAAGCTCTTTAATTTTTTGATTAACAATATTCAACATTTTTGAATCAGTTTCTATGCCTGTATATAAATGAT
Source organism: Candidatus Gastranaerophilaceae bacterium (assembly GCA_045586965.1). Classification (GTDB taxonomy): domain Bacteria; phylum Cyanobacteriota; class Vampirovibrionia; order Gastranaerophilales; family Gastranaerophilaceae; genus CAG-196. Next base: position 18,156 of record JAZNBJ010000013.1, read on the forward strand.
AATATTCAATCGCTTTGTCAGGCATATTTTTTAGTTCATAAGTTAATGCCAAAGAATAATATGCATATGGATATTCTGGTGACAATTCAATAACTTTTTCAAAACAAGTTATTGCTTCGTCGTATTTTTTCTGATTTGCAAAAACCAAACCTTTATTAAAATAGGCATCAGTGCTATTTTCATCAATTGTGATAATTTTATCGTAAAAACTTATCGCCTTTGAATTATTACCTATCAATTTATAAATATTAGCAATTTTCAACATTGTTGTCTTGTCAGAAGGTGTAAACACAACAGCCTTTGTATAACAATCAATTGCTTCATTATATTTTTGTTGTTTATATGCTTCATCACCTTTTTTAAGTAACAAATCATAAGTTGACAATTCAGTATCGACACTCTTAAATGCATCTTCTGCAATTGGTGGAACAATTTGAAGCACTGGTTCTGTAGTTACCTCTGGCCTTTCTATTGATTCGGAAATTTCAGTCTTATATTTATTTCTATAATCATTTAGCTCTTTTGCATACTCGAGATTTGAAGGTGCTAACGATACCGCTTTTTCATATGCAGATAATGCTACATTTGTACAGCCCATTTCTGCATTTGCCTTTGCATAACCATAATAAGCAGATGCCTCTCTGCTATTCAATTCAATTGCATCTTCAAAATACAGAATAGCTTGGCCATAATCTTTTTTATCATACAAATTGTAAGCATACGCAATAGATGCTGCTGCCAAATTTTGTTCAATCCTTTCATTAGGTTGATTTTCTAGTATTTCTTTATACAATTCTATTGCTGCAACATAGTTATTCATCGCATGTAATGTTAGAGCCTTATTAGCCAAAAGTTCTTTATTATCTGGTTCAGATTTCAATGCGAAATCATAGAACTTCAGCGCATTTACATAATCCTTTTTCGTATGATAAGAATATGCAAGCTCTTTTTTTGTTTCTAAGTTTGAAGAATCTTTTGAATAAGATTTTTCAAAGTTAAATAATGCTAATTCATTATTATCTATTTTCTTATATACCAAACCTAAATTACGATATGCATTTGCATCATCAGGAAATGCAATTAAATACTGTTTATATTGTTCAATAGCTTCTTCATTTTTATTCATATTACCAAGCAAATTTGCATAATCAAACTTTAAAGATGTTAAATTAGGATTTAGTAAAAAAGTTCTTCTAAACGATTTTAAAGCTTTCTCATTATCACCAATATTTTGATAAGTTAAAGCTAAACGGGCATTTATACTTTCACTTTCTTCATTCCCAGCAAGTGCCTTTTCTAGCATCTCAGAAGCAGCTTGATACTGTTTTGTATCAAACAAAGCATTACCATATTTTTCAAATTCTGTGAAAGCAGATGGATATTTTTTATAAATATTTGAATATATTTCACATGCTTTCTCAGGTTGTTTCGACAAGACATAAACGTTTGCCAAGTTTTCACTTGCTTCCATATGTTCAGGATAAGCACTTAAGAAAGCATTGTAATTTTCAGTAGCATTTGCATAATTCTTTCTAAAATACTCTACATTAGCAATATTCAAATAATTATATTTATACTCAGGATAAATCTGTTGAGCGTGTCTAAATGCATTATACGCATTCTCATAATCCCCAATCGTTTGCAAAATATTACCCATACTTATGTAGATAAATGCATCATTTGGACGTAATTTTACAGCTTTTTTATAAGCAGTAAGAGCATCTTCATATTTTCCTATATCAGAATAAAGCCCTGCTATCTTAGTGTATAACATAGCATCTTCGCCATTTATTTCCAAGGCTTGTTGAATAATTTTTATTGCAGTATTGTAATCACTTTTATATTCATATGCACAAGCTTGTTGATACAAAGCATGCGCTTCTTTTGTCATCTTCGCATCAACTGGATGCGACATTGCTGAAAGTGTACATAATATTGCTAACGATACGTATAATTTTTTCTTATCCATAATTTTCAAGAGCCCCTCAAAAATATTTTAGCAAAAAAGTAATAAATTTAAAATTATTAATCCAAACCCTCGAAAGGATCATCTTCTTTATAATAATTTTTCTTTCTTTTTTTCATCTTAGAATTTCTTTTTTTTATATCTTTTGATACATTTTTATAAGCATTATCTAACGAGATTTTCATCAAAGGTTTATTCGTTGCTCTATCATTTACTATTAACCAGTATGAGTGCTTAACATTATTTACTGCAAACGATATTTTTCCTGCTCGTCTATCACCAGGCTTAAACTGCGAAAAAATAAGCTTTGTATCACCAAAAATAGAAGGATTAAATACCATATTATAATCATTCATTAAAGCAATATCCATGCCTGAAAAGCTCTTATCAGACATATTTGTTATTGCAATTGATAATGTTAAAGTATTAACTTCTCCGAAAGGATCTTTATCATATAGAATATTTGCTATTCTTATATCAAGCCCTGGATATTTTTGTTCTTTTTGTTTCAAAGCTTCTTCTCTATATACGGGAAGTTCTACACTAGATAAAATCTTCACTTTAATTTCATCACCTGGAGAAATCAAAACATCTTTACCTTTTCTATACAAGGCCATTCCTAATCCAACACCCGCACCTAACGCAGCACCACCTGCTACGGTATACCCTTGTGATGCAATCGCAGCTTCTAATCCTAATGCTTGCGCTGCAAATACTCCACCTAAGAAACCACCCGCAGCTGTATACCCAACATCAGTTGCAATAATCTTAGTCGCAGCTTTTATTGGATGTAACTTAGTTGACATCTTTCCTTCAATGGGGATTTCTCTTCCATCAGGAGTGACTAGGTAATCAAAAGTTAAATCAATATATCCATCTCGCCCTAAACGTTTTGCTTCCCCTGATTCTTTTATAACACCGTGCGCAACCGTCCCTTTGGGAACAACAATTCCTTTATCACCTATAACATCACTTGTTACTTCTGCAAAGAACTCATCACCTTCAAAAGAAAAACTTCCATCCAGAACTTGTGATACCGTCATCTCAATAGTATCTCTTTTTTCAAGAGTCTCTGTTTTTCCAGTATATAATTCTTTATCTAATCCAGTATATTCATCACTAAATTCAGCGTGTCCCTGAAATACATCAGTTGATGCACATACTACATTATTCAACAAAAAAATGCTCAATATTATAAAAGCCAGCTTCTTTTTCATAACTAAATTATACTTTTTTATCCTTTATCATTCAAATTGTTAAGTAAGTTGTTATAAATTTCTATTGTTTGAAAACAGATTTTCAAATTTCTATCAACTAAACTTTTTATTGTATTTCCATAACAAACCAAAAGTGCTTCATCCAAGCCTTTTTCCAAAGCTTTTTCAATTGGTTCTCTATGCTCAACTTCTCTTGTACGTTTTTCAATTTTATCTGCAATAAAAATAACTTTTTCAAAATCCGTCATTTCTAGCTTTCCTAAAGTATGCCAACGTGTTGCAGATAAAATTTCATCATCACAAATGCCTAATTCATTTTTTGCTAAAATAGCACCCGCAGGAGCGTGATAGGTTTTAGGATTAATCAGCTCTCCGTCACATAAATCCGCACAATCACAGATTTTTGATTTCAACTCCTCATTAGAAAAACATTTTGCACAGTCATGAATCAGACCACATAGGTATGCTTTTTCTTTGTCTAAGCCAAATTTTTCTGCCAATTCATATGCACATTCTGCAGTTCCAATAGAATGTTCATACCTTTCCTCTGATAAGTTTTCTTTTAACCATTCTTTATATTTTGTATAATCCATGCTCTTTTATATATTCCTCCACTGCTTCTATTGTATCAGTAGCTTGTCCACTTCTAATCCCTGTTGATGAAATATCTAAGAACTTTAAATCTGCAAGCTCATAATCCCAGCCCAATGATATATTATCTAATTTTTCACCTCTATCAAACACAACAAAATGCACTAATTGTTTTAACTCTTCCGCCTGACACCAAGTATCTATTTTGTTAAAAGCATCTGTTCCTATTATAAAATTTAAACGAGATTTAAGCCCATATTGTTCAATAATTTTCTTTACAGTAATTATCGAATAAGATTTACCTTCCGACTTGTATTCGACATCCGATATCTCAAACTTTGAATTATCCTTTATCGCTATTTCCACCATTTTATAACGATGTTCTGCTAAATCTTTATTAATCTCTTTATGCGGAGGTAAATAAGAAGGTATAAAGATTATCTTCTCAAACTTATATTTTTCCAACGCATATTCAGCCATTTTTATATGACCGTAATGAATAGGATTGAATGTTCCTGGAAAAATACAAATCGTCATAAATACTCCCCTTGTACACTATTTTAACACAAAAAAAATGCCTAATTATTAGTTAGGCATAAGATAAGTAAGTTTGGGGAATTAAATAGTTAAGTAAGTAAGATAGGTTGTTAAAACTTGTTTTTGAGAAATCTAATTCTTAGCTCGTGAGATAAACGTTACTCTTGATTTCATATCCATTGCGAATAATCTCATTTCATCTACTAAAATATAAGATTTGTCTTCGGCTGGATTTTCTTGAATGTAGAATTCTCGACTAATTTGTGTTGCCATTGCATTAATGTTGTAAGCTTCTAATAAAGCCATGATTACCTCTCTTATTTAGTTTTAACTGAGCCCAAATTTACTTAAACCATAGATTAAAGAACCTTGGTTTAACTCTCATTTTTTAGCTCTCTCTCGTGATGTCTTACACTTATATAAAGTAAATTTAAAAAGCTCAATTTCACACTTGAGTTTCTTTGTTACAAAACTTAACATTCCAAATAAAGCACTTATAAACTAAAGAATACAAACAAGTCAATAATAGCTGGGCTTTCAGGCTTTATTGTAACAAATTGTAAAGATTAATCCAAAAACATTAAAGTTTTTAGAATTTATGCCGATATACATTATATATCATATATGAGGTGTGTCTATGTCGAATTTTACAGTCAATGGAGTTTATTCATACACAAGTGCGAATATATATTCTTACTTGGGTAGAGTTCCGTCAAGCTCTCGCAAGTTAGAAGAAGCATTTGATGAATTTAATATTACTCCTACAGGAAAAACTGATGATTTAAAAAAATTAGACAAGGCTATGTATGCTGAGTACTCTGAGCAGGTACAAAACCAAATCGAAAACCAAAAAGGCGAAAAGGTTGTACCTTGGGCAAGTCTTTGTGCTCAAATTGGAGTAAAAGCAACCGGTGATTATGAAAAAGACTATGCAGCATTCAATAATGCAATCAAATTATTGAGTCAGAGTGCAATTGACGGACAAGCTATGGCTTATTTTGCAGGTTTAAGAACAGAAGCTGCTAGTGTATTTGGTAGAAACAAACCGGAAGCTCAGCAAGCACCAATATCTTTTGAGACCTACCAGGCTCAATTCTTAAGTTAGTAAGATTAAGATATTTTCAATTTAGCCTCTTATTGTGTTATAATCCAATAAGAGGTTTTTTATGAATATACTTATAACAGGCGCTACAAGAGGAATAGGGAAAGCTATCGCTAAAGGAGTAAATAGCGACGAAAATACTGTTTTTGCCACTGGACGCAATGAAGATTTATTAAAATGTTATAAAAATTATTGTGTCTGTGATTTAGCCACTAAAGACGGCATGGAAAAGTTAGGTGATTATATTCAAGAAAACCAAATTGATATTCTCATAAACAATGCCGGAGAATATCTTTATACACCAGCTTTAAACGGATTTGACTTAAATCAACTTGAACACATAACAGCTTTAAACTTGCAAGCACCATTATTTTTAGTTTCCAAAGCTGTGCCCTATATGAAATCACAAGGTTTTGGGCGAATTATTAATATTGGTTCAATTAGTGGTGTCATGGGAGAAGCGAATGCTAGTCTTTATTCTGCAACAAAAGCGGGATTAATTGGAGCAACAAAAGCTTTAGCATTAGAACTTGCAGAATACGGAATTACAGTTAATACAATTAACCCAGGGTGGGTTGATACTGATTTGGGAAATTCCTCTTGTAATGATAGCGAATTTACTAAAGATGAAATTATCGAATGCATACCACAACGTAGGTTTGTAGCTCCTGATGAAATCGCAGGAATGATAAAATACCTAATTTCAGAAGATGCAAAAGGCGTAACAGGACAATCTATTAATCTCTGCGCTGGACTTAGCGTTGGTTTTTAGGGGTTAATAATAAAATATAATTTTTCTCTAATAATAAGAAAACAAAACTAAAAAATGATAAAAAAAGGAAAATAGAATATGTACACAAAAGCCGAATTGTTGAATTTATATAATATGAATTTAGAAGATTTACTAAAAGAGTCTCAAAAATATTTAAAAAACGAAGTTGAGTTTTGCTCAATCATAAGCGCAAGAACAGGTAAATGTTCACAAAATTGCCGTTATTGTGCTCAAAGCTCTCATTACAACACCGAAATCGAAACACACCCACTTTTAAGCGTTGATACTGTCGTTCACGCAGCTAAAGATAGTGTAAAAAATGGTGCAGACAGAGTTGCAATTGTAACTTCTGGCAAAACTCCAGACGAAAGCGATTTTGATACAATGCTTGATATGATTACAGCTTTAAATTCAGAAGGAATTAAAAGCTGCGCAAGCATTGGTATATTAAACGAAGAACAAGCTAAAAAACTTGCAGAAGTTGGATTGGTAAGATTTCACCATAATATAAACACTTGCAAATCATACCATCCAGAAATTTGTACAACTCATACTTACGAAGACAGAATTAATACAGTTAATCTAGTCAAAAAATACGGAATTGAGCTGTGTTGCGGTGTAATTATTGGTATGGGGGAAACTGTTGAACAACGTATTGAAATGGCAATGGAATTAGCAGAAATTAACCCTGATAGCATTCCTGTAAATATTTTAACCCCAATCCCTAACACCCCATTTGAAAGCTATATTGATAAAATTGATGAAGAAAATGTGCTCAGAACATTAGCTATCTTTAAAATTGCTTGCCCTAACTCTTCAATCCGTTTAGCAGGCGGAAAGAAAGCAAGATTAAGCCAAGATACAATAGAAAAAGCTTTTAAATACTGCGTTGATTCAACAATTGTGGGTAATTACTTAACAACAACAGGCTTTTCACCAGATGAAGATGCCAAAATGATAGAAAAACTTGGCAGAAAACTTTTAGTTGTAACTCAATAAGTGCTACGCACGTAGATAACTTTCAAGCTTAGTGAAACTATCCCTCGCCCCTTGCGGGAGGTACTACGCACGTAGATATCTTTCAAGCTTAGTGAAACTCCCCCCCGTCCCTTACAGGAGGTGCTACGCACGTAGATATCTTTGTGGTTCAACGATTCTTCCCCTCGCCTTTTTCAACATACTTTGCAGAACTTGGTGAAACGCCAAACCAATTCCCCTCGCCCCTTGCGGGAGAGGGTAGAATTTCTTTGCGACAACGGAGCTTAGAAATTCGGGTGAGGGGTATTTTTCCCCATCCTAACCTTCCCCAAGTAGGGGAAGGAACTAGATTAACTGCAATGTACAAAACATTCCCCTCTCCTAGGGGGAGGACGCATTTGTGCTTGCGTCAGCAAGTTACAAATGCGGGAGGGGGTTCATACCGTTAGGGTTAAATTCTTCTTCCATAACAGGCTATCTCCCCACCTTAATCCTCCCCGAATTGGGGAGGAAACTAGATTAACTGCAATGCTATCGCTGGGCTTTGGTTAGCCGTGGCCATCAGAGTTGCACTAGCCTGTTGCAAAATTTGCTGTCTTATATAATCGCTTGAAACTTCCGCAATATCCGCATCACGAATGGTTGAAAGCGATGAAGTCAAATTATTAATATTAACCTCGATTGATTCCAATGCAGATTCTAACCTGTTTTGTATAGCACCTAGTTTTGTTTCTTGCGCACTCAACATATTTATAAAATCATCAATTGTATTCAACGCATCATCAGAAGCCAAATCTGCCCCTACTAATGACAAATCATACGTAAAGCTTACATCAAACCCGATTGAGCTTGAAGAATTACCATTCAGCCCGACTTGTAATGTTATTGCACCAGCAGGTTGAGCGCCAGAACCACCGCCAGTACCGCCACCGCCTGAGCCACCTCCTGGGGATGGAGCTGGGGTGCTAGTTGGGTTTATTCCAGCAAGCATAGTTGTCATATCATATCCTGTTGCTACATTACTTGTATTAAAACATCCGCCGATTGCAGTTGCACTTTCTGGTACCATCGTACAATCTTGAATATCAACTGTACCAAAGCTAGTTCCATTGCTCGTATTAACTACGCCACCAATAAAATTACCTGTTGAAGTTGAATTTGCACCATTTACTGTTGCGTTAGATGTACTATTCATTATGCTCAATGTTCCAGAGGTCTTGTATACCTGTCCAACAAGACCGCCAACATAGCTATCACCTGATACAGAACTTGAAGTTGTACTATTTGTTATATTCCCTGTATTATATCCTACCAAACCGCCTACATATTTATTACCAGTAACTGTTCCTGTTGCTTCGCAATCGATAATATCACCCCTGTTTTCACCAGCTATACCGCCAATTCTTTCATTACCAGAAATATTAGCAAAAGATTTACAATTCATTATGGTACCACTATTAGAACCTACTACCCCACCAACATATGAATATATATCTGTTTCTGCAATAATATTTGATATAGAATAACAATTTATTATTTCACCCTCATTATAAGCAGCAATACCACCTATAGCATCTAGCCCCATTGAATAAATATCATTTCCAGAGTAAAAAGAATCTTGGATTATTCCATTATTATTAGCAACTAACCCTCCTAATACACCCATAGCATAGTTGCAAGACATAGATGCAGTTGAATAGCAGTATTGAACAGTACCGTTATTTTCTAATACCAAAGAAGCTGCAGTACCATAAGAAGAGCCAACTTTTCCTGTAACATAACAATTTGAAATTAATCCCTCAGACACACCAACGATAACAGCACAGTCATAATCTCCACCAACTACAATATCTTTTATTGACAGATTCTGAACAATACCATTTGCACCTAAATTATTAAATAGACCATCATAATTAGAACTTTGTCTAGCCCATATCTTTAATACTAGGTTATAACCATTACCGTCAAAAATTCCATTAAAAGAATTAGAACCTTTAGATATACTAAAATTTAAATCAAGCATAGCGCCTGTTGATAAAGACGAAGCGTCAATATCATTAGCCAAGATAAACGTCATATTAGTTGTATCATTACCAGCGTTTACAAAGTCTGCGAGTTTTTGTAAGTCTGCAGTATTTGTTATTTTGTATTTACCCCCACTTGTTAGAGTTGCAGAGGATACTGAAGTTAAGCTATTCACATAGCTATCTTCGTAAGTTTTTGGGTCAGAAATAAATCCACCATACTCGGCTTTCGCTTCTGGCATTACTGGTTCACTACTTCGCATTGCAAACATCATTACTGGTTCTGATGCTTGTGCAGCAACTGCATTATTCGCCAAGTCAAAAAGTTTTATGCCGTTATAATCTGCATTGACATAAATCCGATTAATCTCTGACATTATTGCATTTGCTTCTGCATTCATTGCAGACAAGGATTGCGCGCCATAGGTACCATTTCTTGCTTGTATACACAAAGCTCTTAAGCGTTCAGCTTTGTTTTGCATCAAAGATATTGTATCGCTTGCAGTTGTGACTAAATCCATTCCCATTGCAACGTTATCAGCTGCAACGTTATATGAGCCAATCTGAGTCGCCATATTTGTTGCAATAGAATAGTTTGCTGCATTATCGCTGGCATGGTTGATTTTATAACCCGTAGTCATTCGCTCGATAGCTTGGTTAAGGATATTTGTTGAGTCTTTCAAGCTGTTTTGTGCAATCAAAGATGAGAGGTTAGTGTTAATGCTAAGCATTATTCAAACCTCCTTTCTTGCTTGTATTGGACAAGCCAAGATTGGAAGTGTTGGCTTTTGCACCTCCACGACTCCTTCCCCTACTTGGGGAAGGTTGGGATGGGGAAAACAACAGTACTTTTTTGACCAAAGTTGCTGTTCTTCCCCCTCTAGCTCCCCCAAGTTGGGGGAGAAGATTTTTTAGAGATTCTTCGGCACTGCGCGCCTCTGAATGACGGATTTTTTTATTACACAGCTTTTGCGATACCGCAAGAGGCGTGGTGAAGAATCGTTGAGCTACAGGGATACCTACGTGCATAGCACCTATCGCAAGGGGCGAGGTGTTATTCAGTAGGTCTAAAAGCCAATTATAGCAATAGTTTACCCCCCCCCGAGGTAGCAAAAGGGGCGCTATTATTGAATATTAAGCTCTTTTGTTTTTTCTTCTTGCTATAGAACATATCCGTAATCTATACTAATTGTATCCTATGTATTTACTTAGTTCCACATTTTTACAATTTAATAACACTTTTTTCAAAA
>JAZNBJ010000014.1:0-5717 GCA_045586965.1 Candidatus Gastranaerophilaceae bacterium
CCTAGTTAATTCTTTGGAACATATATCCAATACCACGAGCTGTTAAGATTAGCTCAGGGTTTGTTGGATCTGCTTCCAATTTAGAACGTAATCTAGAAATGTGAACATCCACAACCCTTGTATCAATTCTATGATCTGCAGGGTATGACCAAACGTGTTGTAAGATTTCGTTTCTTGAATAAGCCTGACCTGAATTATTAACCAATAATTCTAACAAGCTGAATTCCATGCCTGTAAGCCTAATTCTTTCATTCTTTCTGAACACTTGACGTCTTGCTGTATCAATCTTAATACAACCTGTTGTAATAACATTCTTAGAACCTTTTCCTGATGCTGCAGCCGCAGTTGAAGCTCCTCCAGCAGGGATAATAACGTCTTTAGAAATTGTTCTTCTCAAAACAGCTTTTACACGAGCTTCTAATTCTTTAGGGCTGAAAGGTTTGATTACATAATCATCTGCACCTAATTCCAAGCCTGTTATTCTTTCAGAAACATCGCCCAATGCTGTTAATATAATAATTGGAACGTCTGAAGTTCTTCTAATTTCTCTAGTAACTCCATAACCATCCATTTTTGGCATCATAACGTCTAAGACTACCAAATCAGGATTTGCTTTGTTAAACACTTCAACAGCTTCTTCGCCGTCTTCAGCAACAACTACATCATAGCCAACCATTTTTAAACGAGTTTCAAGAATTCTTCTGATACTAGCTTCATCGTCAGCTACCAAAATCTTTTGACGAGCTTCACCTTCGCTCATCTCTTGTAATTCTTCATTTTCCGCCATGCTACCACCTTTATTAGTTTTACATTTCTTCTAATTTCTTAATAATAATATATATATCTTAATAGAAATTAATAAAATTTGCAAGAGGGTAGAGGTAAATATATTTTATGCTTAGAAAAATACTCACGACATTGATTATCAGCGCAACTTACCATAAATTACTCTATCAATTCCTGCCAAATCTTTTTCAATAACAATATTTTCAAAATCTTTTTGCATCATCTTTTTAACATCTAAACCTTCGTCAATACCTAATTCAAACATTAAATATCCACCCTCTGTTAAGTATTGTGGTGCTTGTTCAATAATTTTACGATAAAAAGCCAGACCATTTTCTTCTGCAAACAGGGCTAAGCTAGGTTCTTGTTGAACCTCTTTAGATAATTCAGTTCCAAATGGAATATATGGAGGATTAGAAATTATTAAATCAAAAACTTCCCCTTCTCTTACTTTTTCAAATAAGTCTGATTTTCTAAAAATCGCTCTATTATTAATATCTAATTTTGTTACATTATCAAGTGCAATTCTTAGAGCATCAGTTGATATGTCAACTCCCAAAACCGTCGCAGATGTATTTTTAGCAATCGTACAAGCGATACAACCAGAACCTGTACCTATATCTAAGACATCTTCAAAATCATTATTATTTATAATTTCAATTGCGCGTCTTACAAGAATTTCAGTTTCATCCCTTGGAATTAGCACATCTGGAGTAACTTTAAAAAACTCACCCATAAACCAAGCTTCACCAATAATATATTGCACAGGTGTTCGTTTTAATGCACGTTCCTTAACTTTCAACTCAATTAAATCATACTGTTCTTTAGATAAAACTTTACCTAATAAACGATCATTTTCAGTATATTTACAGAAATGCTCTAATAGCATTTTTACTTCACACTTAGCTTCGTTTTCTTCAATTCCAGCTTCAGTCAATATTTTCACTAACTTCTGAATATTCATTTAAGATTCTTTCTATTTCATTACGTAAATCTAACTTTGATAAATTATCTACCTCTTTTTTGTCAATTGAGTATCTTTTACATAGTTTATCATAATAATACAGTTGTTTTTGAGTAGGCTTTTCTTTTGACATCTTTACTTCTTGTAAAAACTTACGTTTCTGTCTCTCAAACTCTTTTTGTTTTTCTATGAACGGTCTTTGAGTTTCTTTATAATTATAATATTTTACACATTCTTTTATATAGTCCAAAGAATCCTTTAAAAACCTTTCGTTATCAAGACAGTCCAACAAAAAAGGAAACCTTGATGAATTTAATTCTAAATAATATTTTTCATCCTCAATAAACTTGTCCAGTATTTCCGAACAAGTTAAATCAAGATTTTGTTTCACTAACGCTCTTAAGTAATTGCATATACCACTTTTTTGAGTTTTATCAAAATCTTGGTATATGCGTGCTTTAATTTGATACATTCATTACCACTTCAATAAGTCTTCGACAGTAAACCTTTTTTTCTGCTGTTCTTGTAAGTTTCTAAAATTCAGCAATTTTTCATAGAAAGGATTAGAATGACCTGATATGGATTTTTGCACCTCTGGCTCAACCACATAATTTCCATTAGAAATAACAGTAAATCTATTTTTGTTTTCAGTAGTCATGAAATAGTCCTCTCTTATAGTTAAATATCTCTTATGTATATATAAAGTATTTAACATTTAAAAAATTGCCTTTTTTGAATAGATTTATTAAGAATTGTAACAAAATACATAAAATTTTTCAAATTTGTAAACATTTCGAAATATTTTATTAGAACAGAAAACAATTTTCTTTTCTTATGATACACTGATTATATATGGCTATAAAAGGTTTAAGCCAATTTATTGAATTAAGAAAAGGAAAAAGATATGGATATATTTTCGTTATTTACACTTTGTGGGGGCTTAGCATTTTTCCTATATGGTATAACCATTATGTCCTCTGGCTTGGAAAAAATTGCTGGAGGTCGTTTAGAGAAAATTCTTAGACAAATGACTGCCAACCCAATTAAAGCCCTAATATTTGGAGCTGGGGTAACAGCAGCTGTACAGTCTTCATCAGCTGTTACAGTTATGCTTGTAGGTTTGGTTAATTCAGGCATTATGAAATTATCACAAGCAATTGGAGTAATAATGGGTTCTAACGTTGGAACAACAATTACAGCTTGGATTTTGAGTTTGTCAGGAATACAAAGTACAAACTTCTTTATTAGATTATTAAAGCCTGAATCTTTTTCACCAATAATGGCACTAATTGGTGTTATTTTAATAATGGTTGCAAAAAGCAACAAACGCAAAAATGTAGGAACAATTCTTGTTGGTTTTGCAATTTTAATGTTTGGTATGGAAGTTATGAGTGATTCAATGTCTCCATTAGCAGGAATACCTGAGTTTCAACAAACATTAATGATGTTTAATAACCCAATTTTTGGTGTATTTATTGGTGCAGTTGTAACTGCAATAATCCAGAGTTCAGCAGCATCAATTGGTATTCTGCAAGCTCTATCAATGGTTGGTGGTATGACTTATGGTATGGCAATCCCAATTATTATGGGGCAAAATATCGGTACTTGTATTTCGGCAGTATTATCTTGTTTGAGTGGTGTAAGTACTGCTGCAAAAAGAGTAGCAGCTGTTCATGTTGTATTCAATATTATGGGAACAGTCATTTTGTTATCAGGATATTGGCTAGCCTATTCTATATGCAAATTTACGTTACACAACGCTGATATTTCACCTTTTGGTATTGCAGTAGTACATTCAATATTCAACATTGCTGCTACAATTATACTATTCCCATTTGTTAAGCTACTAGAAAAAATTGCCATTGAGACAGTGCCTGATAAAAAAGTTAAAGGCGAAAATGTTATTCTTGATGATAGATTACTTTTAGCTCCATCTTTTGCAATTGCAGAATGCTATAGACAATCTGTCAAAATGGCTGAAATGGTAGAATTTAACTTTATTAATTCTACAAAAATGCTAAAAAGCTATCATAAAAAGAAGGCTGAACAAATCAGCGCAAACGAAGTTAAGATTGATATGTACGAAGACAAGCTTAATTCTTTCTTAATAAAATTGTCAGCCAAAGAAGTATCAGAAGAAGATAATGCTCGTATTTCTCAATTAATGCTTACAATTGGTGATTTTGAAAGAATTGGCGACCACGCTAATTATATGCTACAAATTGCAGAAAAACTTAAAGATAGCGAACGTAAACTTTCTAATACAGCGATTGAAGAACTTAAGGTTATTGTACACGCCGCATCAGAAATGTTTAAAATTGCTTTTGAAGCCTATAAAACTGATAACATACAACTAGCTCAAGAAGTTGAACCTTTAGAAGCAGTAATTAAACGTATTATTAGAAAAGTTAAAAATAGACACATCCAAAGACTTCAAGATGGCCATTGTACACCTGATTTAAGCTTCTTATTCTCTGATTTACTAAACGATTTAAGAAGAATTGCTGCGCACTGCGGTAATATTGCAACAAGTGTAATTCAATTACAAGACCAAACTATCGACAAACACGAATACAATCATAGAAACAAGGACGAAGATTTACTATTTGTTAGCAAATACGAGGACTACAAATCAAGATACTCTGTTTCAAAACGTAAATCTGAAGATGATATGAAAGTATAATAAAAAAAAGACGGAAAATGCCCCGTCTTTTTTTTATTATTATACTAGTTTCAAAATTTTAGGTACAAATCTTTTCAGCTTTGTAGGTTTAAACTTAGCATTCACCATTTGTTCTGAAAAATAAGGTCTCAATTCCTCTGAAATAAGCTGCAAATCATCTATAAAATTTCTGATTTCTCTTGCTTCTATAACTTTTGGAGTTTTTAGACGTGTTTTCATACTCACATCTTTACTTTTAGGAGCTGGTTTTGAAGTAAATGTAGTGTTATATAAGATTTGTTTAGAATTAATGAACATTAAAATTTCCTTTCTTATGTTTGAAATAAAACACAAAGAAAAGAAAATTTGCTAGTTAAATTATAATTTAATGGTTCTAAATATTGTTGAATATTTGTGATTTCCATAATAAATCACAATAGATACAAAATGATTTTCCAAATCAGTAATTTCCATATAAGATTTTATTGGTTCTTTCCTCTTAGAACTCTTAAATTTTCCAACAAAATCTAAAACCCCCATATGAATTTTTTGAGCCTTTGTTAATTTTGGCTTTGATAAATGTTTTTCATAAAAATCCAACGGTGTAATATCTCTTTCATAAACAGGAATAATATGAGCAACTTTTCCGTTTTGTTTAAATAACATATACCAATTATCTTTGTGTTTTCTTGGTGTTAATAGATAATATCCAGGCTCAATTGCTTGTTGTTTAAAGTAAATATAAGAATTTAACCTTAGAAGCGGATAAGGTGACCAAGTAGCGTCTTTCATATCATAATACTGATCAGGATCAATATTATGTAAATAAGAGTGCGTCGCTGGTTGTAAATTATTATAAATTTCTGGATAATTTTTAGTTGGTTTTATATTTTCAGGAGGAGGTGTTTGTCCAGCTGTATATTCAAACTCTGGCGATTCATCTATTTGCCCCTCTGATTCGCTATAAAAATCTTCCACACTTTCGATTGGTTCATCTGATAACGGATCATAATCAGCAAAAACATTCTGACACGAAATAATTGAGGCTAAAAGTATAAATATAAAACACTTCTTCATACAACTATTTTAATAAATTTGAAAGAAAAATCAAGTTGTTTAAAGAAGTGTCTTATTTTTAAATTTAATGTAAAAGTTATTTGAGAGATTTGTGTAAGAGTTGAGAGTTTGTTTTGTAAGAGTTGGTTGAGAGTTATTATTTTAAAACTGTTGAAACAAATCTAATTGCGTCATCTTTTAATTCTTTTACGAAATCTTTAGCGATTTTTGAAAGAGGTCTGCTATCGA
>JAZNBJ010000015.1:0-5188 GCA_045586965.1 Candidatus Gastranaerophilaceae bacterium
TATTTATGTTTTGGCGCATTAGTATTCTGAGATACTTCATCAATGTTTACAGTAAAACTGGCGATTGAAACATAATCATCAGATTCAATTCCAAACCTAAATGCTTTACCAACATTGTTTGGGAATGTAAATTCAATCTTCTTCAATGCAGTAGCATCCCAATCTTTACTTGTTATTTTGAAAGGTGAAACAATACGCTTAGGCATATTATCATGCATAACATCGCAATACACTTTACCAGATACAGTGTCATTTTTATCAAACCTAAAGAATGTAATACCAACAATAGCATTTTTGAATAAGCTATCATTCTTACCAAGATACTCTGTTTCAAATTCAAGAGGCGCCCACTCTGTTTCATCTGTTTTATACAATCTGTACTTTTTGTAATTGAAACCATTTGCTAAAATCATACCAGTGTCAGTGCCTTCAAAATGGAACGAAGTATCAATATTTTCTATTACAGCCATATCTCCTTGAGATTTAGCAATAATATTTCCATCCTCTGTAAGTAAGTATAAAATCTGTTCACATGAAGAGTAAATAGAATCTATAACTTTTCCTTCACGAGCTAAGCTATCAGAAATCTGCAAAGTATTTGAACCTGTAAACAAGTACAATCTCTTTTCAAATGGGCTATAGAAATAAGCTTCTGTACCTGAGTTAGCCAAGAATTGCATACCAAGGGCATAACAAGCAAATGAACTTTCAGAAGTCTGGTCACCACTACCCAAGTAATAAATAGACTGACCGTCGAATGAATAGTTGTAACCATAAATTGTAAAGATTGTAGAACCTTTGTAAACTTCTGTACTTGGGTTATAAACTGGGAATGTTACGTTTTGAGTTCTGTATAACCTTACTGTATAATCATCGGTCATATCTATAGTAGATGCAAGATAGTTGATACCTTTTACAATAGAAGCAATACCCATTGGGTAATAGAATACTTCTGCAGTTATATACCAAACTTGGGAAGTTTTATCATTATCATAAGTTGATACACCAAAGTAAACTACATCGCCAGAAGCGTTGCTTTCCATAACTTTTGTTGTCTGATATTCAATTGATGTTGTATCAAGAGAATGTGTATAGAAATGGTCTACGCCAATAATATCTTTGTAAGTAAACTGATTATAAAGTAAAGGCTTTGTTATTTCCTTTTTGTTTGATTTCAACTGATATGTAAAGTTTGCAACCTGTTCAGAGTTTACAGTCAATGGAACTGTAATAGCAGGAAGTAAATAAGATACACCTCTATTCTTCATATCAGTCATATTTTCATTATAACCAGCAGCAGAATAATATGTATCGTTACCGTCAGTATCTCTATCATCGATAGGAGAATACATTCCAGTCATTTCCTGAAGTGTAATTACTTCTTCACCATTGTAAGGAATAAATCCTCTTTGTCCATAGAAAGATTCTTTACTATCTATAAACAAATTATTACCAGTAAGAGTGTTTGTTTTATAAATGTAGTCGGCTACTTTTGTAAGCTGAACTTCTCCATTTGCTTTTCCTCTGAATACAAGTCCATTAGAATACATACTAGCGGTTGTAAGGGACTGAATCCATAACATAACATCATCTTTCTTTTGAGCAGAAGCAGAAGTAAGTAAAGTTCCATACATAGAAGATGACATGTATTGTCCGCCGAAGTACTGATTCTTTATGTTCAAGCCTGGAACCAAATCTACATTGAATGGAATAGATAACAATACAGTATGTTCTGCCAAGTTATCTGCACCAATAAAGTTTACCCAGATGTGAGAACTTGTATCTCTAATGTTGTGATATTTATAATACCATCCAGTATATACTGAACCGTGTGCCCAACCTGCAACTGTATCTGCTTGAGATGCACTTGCACCATTTACCAAAGTAACTGGGTCTAAGTATTCCTGTCTAACTGCGTTCTTTCCATTTATAGAAGATAAACCAAATGAAATAATGGAAGTTGGGTATTGTTCAGCGAATGCTCTATGCCAACCATTTCCTTCAAAGGATTTTATAATACCTTGTCTAAAATAACATCTTGCCCAACCAGGACCATAATCCCAATATCTACCTTTTGATTCAGCTCGGTTCATTACTGCATATTTATAAGGGAATGGGTTACAACCATTTGTAATAGAAGCTGTACCATTATTCCAAGTAACATTACCCCAGGAATCTGAAAAGTCAACTTGTTCAACTGGAACAGCATCACCCGCGGGAACTGAATATTCTACATACTGAGCAGAATCTAATGAGTAAATATTTGATTTTATATCACCGTTTTGTGGTACAGTATTTACATAGCTTGGAGAAAGAATAAGAGGAATATCATTTTCCAAATCAAAACCAGCTACGAAAGCTCTTGTTCCATATCTGCTATGGCTTCTTCCACCCCAAGTAGTAGCTCCGTTTTGGTTACTCAATGTATCTGTTCCTAAAGAACCATTTGCTGAAATATCTTGAGCATCTGTTCCAGAACTAATCTGCTGTCCATAAGCAATACCATTGTCAAGATAACCAAAATCAAACTGAGTTATTGTTTTAGAAGATAAAGATCCTGTTCCTCTACTGTTTATTTCAGTCAAAACAGGTTCACCAGTTACTAAACCATTTGAACCTAAACATCCCCAGTATTTATATTTTACTGCAATAGAACCTGAACTTTCTTCAAATGTAAATCTTTTACGCAAATCAGTATCATCTGTACCAATAGCTAATTTTACAGAATCATTTGATTTATAAGCCAAAACATATAAATCTTTACCAGTAAGATAATTTACTGAGCCTAATGTTCTTACAGTTATATGTGCAGTATTATCCACTGTCATAACAGTAAAGCCTGAAATTGGAGTAGTACGTACTACTTGTAATACAAGATAAGGATTGGCAGAAGTCATTTTACCAGCTTCTCTTGTAAAAGTAGCTAGCTTTACATTGAAGTATAAAAGGTTTTCTGTATTTACTTGATGGGTATTTGTATATAAAATGTTATTATCAAAATCAGAAACTACAATAGTATAATCTCTTTCACCTTTCCAAATAGAAATAACATTATCCCCTTTACTGATTGCAGAAGTAAGTTCTCCTGACCAAAGATTGGAAATATCTGCTACTTTATCAATAACAAAAGAATTATCAATAGCATAAGTTCTTCCGTTTTCATCTGTTAGAGTTTTGTTATTTGTTTTTGTAATTGTATGTCCAGAAGTAGTAAATACTTTTGCTTCGGATTTATAAAACATTGGTGAAAGAACAGACTTGAACTGCAATGAGTTCTTTTTATTGAGAACATCTTTTTCTTGTGTATCAATCGATTTGATAATAAAGTCATCCGCTGTGTTTACGAATGAATTCAAAGGTATTGTCATATTACTCATTTTAGTTTCCTCTTATTTTAGCCTGAACTTTTGGATTTGAATAATCAGCATAATTTGAAATTACATCTGATACATAACTACCTTTTGAAGGCGCAGCATATAAACCATTTGCTACATTAGTAGGTACGTCAGGATATAAATAATCCTTCCCGCCACCTTTGAATGTAATGCTTACATCCTTAGTTCCATCATTATTATCTTTCATGCTGAATGAATCAACTGCTGATGAGTCTGCAATAGTTGTTTGAGCTTTCTTGTCCTTGTCACTGTCTAATTTGTTCTGTGCGAGTGTCTGTCCGTTGATACGAATTGATTTTGGTTTATTTACAGCAGCATTCTGCTTTTTACCAAAATCCTCAAACTGATGCTGATTTATTTTCAGCAATTTACTAAAAGCGTCAGATGTCATAACACTTCTGTTTTGAGTGTTTTGCGCTGGTTGTGCAGAGTATTTTGTTTTGTTAGCTTCAAGCAGTTTATTCCATTTATAAGGATCCTGTCCATAAAGCTCTTTGAAAAGTTTTTTGAAGTCCTGTCTATTCATAGCTTTATTCTATTTGTTCTTATTGTCTACTGTAATATTTGTATTATTACAATAGAAAGAAGAAGAATAGATAATATTATATACTACTATCTTTACTAAGAAGCAGCGTTTCTATCTGTAAGATATGTATTTACTGCGTACTTTACTGAGTCGGCAATATCTGGGTGGAATACATCATCATCAACTTTGTAAATGATACAACCTTTTTCTTGGTTCCATTGCCAAACTAACTGGTCACATTCCATATCGAAGAAGTCGTCTTTCTTTATTTTGAGATTACCTACAGCCAATTCTTCAGCTAATCTTGCCCACTGATAATTCTCATCAAGCTTATAAGCATTCTGAATATTCAGTACACCTTGATTGTAAATATCCTGAGAAATCTGTTGGTGACTTGAATCTGCAATTACTTTGATGTCTTCAACTGGAACATTGAACTCATCGTGAAGTTTATCAACCAATTCTTTCATTTGTTTTACAATATCTGAAGAAGCCGTTTTATTTTGTTTCCATTCTTTGTAAAGTCTCATTTGTCCAGTTGCTTCATCAATCAATACAGGAGCAAATGAAGAATAGTCAGCCCAACCATAATCAACACCAATGTATATTTTATTTGGTTTGATGTCAACAGAAGAGTAGTATTGTCGAGAAGGTAAAATCATTCTTTCAGTATCATAAGCAACTTCACCAAGGTATTCACGTCTAAATGTAATGTTATCTTTACTCCAATGGTTATCAATCAATACCTGTTCAAGGGCATGATGATAGTCTGGAATAGTTGGGTTGTCTTCCATTGTAGCATGAGAATGAGAATAAGCAGAATCACTCAAAATCTTTTCCCACATTGTACCTGCATAAATAGGAGCTGTACCTAAACAAACTAATTCACCACCACGTCCTTTTATGATTGGTCCAATAATGTCAGTAAGTAAATAATACAAACCTTGCTGAGACTGCATCTCATCAATAATGAACATGTAAGTATCGCGGCCACGAAGTTTTTCTCTTTCAGCCTTACTGTTATTACCCCATAATTGAATGTAGTTACCATTAGACAAAGTAATTGTATATGAGCCATTATCTATTTTCTGTGTTACGATATGAGCATCTTTTACAGCTTCTTTCAACTGTTCCCAGTACAAGCCTGCTGTCTTTTCAACAGTAAGTCCCATAATGATTATTTCACGTTTCTTTGAATCTTTTTCAAGAGCAGCTTTCAATGCTAGTCTAACTGCAGTATGTGTTTTACCTGCACGTCTTCCCCATA
>JAZNBJ010000016.1:0-9781 GCA_045586965.1 Candidatus Gastranaerophilaceae bacterium
TTTTAGGTAGAATAGTTGCTTATGGCTCAGAAATGGCAACTGATGGTGCATTGAGCGGCATGGTGGAAAATGGGTTTAGAACCGCATACGAAGGCGGTGATGCAAAAGAAGTTCTTGGTGCAAGTATTTCAGGTTTTGGAAGTGGTTTAGTTCTTTCACCTGTAATCGGTGGCGGTATGCGTGGAGCTGGTAAAGTTACGAGGATGATTTTTGGCAAATCCCCTGACATTGATGCTCCGACTAGAAGTGGAGCTAATGACGTAGATGCTCCGACTAGAGCTGATAATATAAAACCTCAAAGTTTTAAGGTTTATCCTAATGCAAAGCTATCAAAAGATGAATTTATGAATGAAATGTTAGATTTTGCGAAAATTATGTATCCTTATAACTACAAAACAGAAAAAGATTGTTTTGATTTTCTGTACGGTAATGAATCTGAAAATATATTCAAAAAATATCAACATTGTCCTGAGGTATTTACGAAATTATTGGCAAAGGATTCTGATGGTAAATATATTGTAAATGATGAAGAATTGCTAGATGTGATAATGGAAGAATTTATTCATCCATTGGAAAATTTTGATGGTAAAGAACTTACTAAATTGCTTAAGGCTTTCGATAAGACATTAGATATACATAAACGTTTTTCATCAGAAATACCTAAAAATACATATAAATATATAACAATAGATAATGTATCTTTAGCTGAAAAGTTATGTGCTAGTGAGGATTTTCCTAGAGATATTATTGGAACAGTTCTTTCAGTGGTGAATTCCGAGAATATTTCGTTTGCTGAAAAAGCTTGTTTTAGCAAAAAATTTAATACTAAAATTTCAGAATCAATTTCGATAATTAAATCTACAAATGCTAAAAATTCTCCATTAGCAGAAAAATTGTATTTTGATCAGGATTTTCCAGAATCATTGATAAGTACTATTATACCTGCAGTAAATCCTGAAAATATTGAATTTGCAGAAAAGCTTTGTTTTAGAAAAGATTGTTCTCTACAATATATAGACAAAATAATTTCCGCTACCCGAAAAGATAATATAGATATAGCAGAAAAATTATCTCGAGATCCGAGAGTCATAGATGATACATTTGAATCCTTGTTCGCTAAGGATATACTAAATAACATAAATGATATAAATAAGCCTTTGGCAATAAAACTTCTAGCAGATGAGGAGTTTCCGTTTGGAACAATTTCTTTTGTACTAGATATAGCAAAAGATGAAAATAGCTTGCGTTTTGCAGAAAAACTCTGTACTGGTACGCTAGAGATGACAGAACTAATCTTAAATATTGCTCAGAATGCAAGATCTGAATGTTATGATTTTATTGAAAAAATGTGTTTTTCTTTTGATATTCCTAAAAATGATATTTATATATTAATACCAGCATTAACTTCTCATAACTTGCAAATTGCAGAAAAGTTACTCAAGTCTACTGAATTTAAAGATGGTATAATTAGTAGTTACGAAATTGAAAGAATTCTTAAAAACACAAATGAAAATAATGCAGATTTTATTGAAAAATTATGTTCTGAAAATGAATTCGATAAACAGCATCTTTGGAATTTAGTAGAAAAACTTGATTCTGAAAATATAGATTTAGCAAAGAAACTATATCAGGATAAAGAAATTCCAAATCATTATATTGCAAAACTCGTTACTTATGCAAGAGATTGCAATATGTCATTAGCTGAAAAATTGTGTTATGACAAGAATTTCCCTAAAGATAAAATTGCAAATATTCTTTATTATACAAACAAGGATAATATATTATTAGCTGAAAAATTGTGTTATGACAAGAATTTCCCTAAAGATTGTATATCAACAGTTCTTTCTGGATCAAATGCTAATAATATAACTCTTGCAGAAAAGCTTTGTTTTGACTCTAATTTTCCTAAAAATTATATACAAGAAGTTCTTTTTACTTCGAATGCTGAGAACATAACTCTTGCAGAAAAACTTTGTTTTGATCCAAATTTTCCGACAGAAAAAATTTCTGCTGTTTTAAGTAAAGCAAATGCAGAAAATATATCTTTAGCAGAAAAGCTATGTTTTGATTCTAATTTTCCGAAAGGTGAAATTTCCTTCATATTATGGTTTACAAATGAAGGTAATCTTCCTTTGGCAAACAAAATGTATGCTAAAAATCGTTTTTCTACTGATATACTTGATAAAACTACAGCTGAAAATTTGCCACTGGCTGAGAAATTGTTTTTCAATTCCAGTTTAGATGTGGATAGTATGGCAAGAGTTCTTGAACAAACAAATTCAAGAAATATTTCTGTTGCAGAAAGAATTTGCTATGATGAAAATATTTTATCACATCCTAATTTTGAAGTTTTTGAAAAAGCTCTAGGTGCTGTAAAAGATGAAGCGAAGATAAGGTTATACAATTTGGTTTGTGATAATAAAGTTTTGCGAGAAAATGAGGGAGTCGTAACATATCTCAGATCAATGTTAAATGGTTGGAATAATGATACTATAAATAATGAGTATAAATTGCTTGAAACATTTTTAAACAGTGAGAAATTGCAGAAAAATGAAATTTTGGCTAAACACATAGGTTTGTTCATTTGTAATTCTAACGCTGCAACAACAATGAAAAATTTAACTGACTATATTCAAGTTCTACAAGATGCTTTTGCTAAAAAAGATCAGTTAAAAAGCGGTACTGGAGATATTTCAGATGAGATTATTACAGCTAAATTTAATGACAACGTAGCTTTTATAACTTCTGCTATTGATATGTTAGGGATTTCAACTTTTGAAGCAAGTTTTCCGAGCAAAATAGCAGGCGTTATAGAATTAGCAGAAAAACTTATTGATTTGAGAGATAGATTAGAGAATAGAAGTCTTTATAACGATTTGTTGTTGAAAATTAACCCTGAAAATTCTCAAGAATATAAAATATTAGAAAAAGCAGTTGCAGAGCTTAAAAAGAGATTCCCAGAAGTAAAAGCAAGTGGTGATGAAATTAAACTGAAAAAATTGCAAAATGAAATAGCTACTTATACAAAAGAAATGCAAGCTATTCGAAAATATAAAGTTGATTTAAGCCCGCAAAAAATTATTGAAAAAGTACGTGTATTATCAGCAATAGCAATGCATAATAGTGATGATTTAGAAAAATTCTTGAAGCTTGTTGTTGATGGTACTAAAGAAAATGAAGCAATTTGGGTAGATGAAGTTAATAAATATATTTTCAATGTCTTAGGAATGCCTTTTGATAAAGAAATTTCAGATAGGCTTAATTTGACAAGCTCTAAATATTTGGCTGAGATTTTATCAGGAAATTATGATTTCAGAAAAGGGTTTAAAGAAATTATTCAATTAATGAAAAATAATCCGACAAAATCTATGCAAGAAATTTTTGATGAATTACCGCAAAACATTAAGACAAAAGAAATGTTTGAAAGTTTTGGTATAGATTATGACAAATGGTGCTCTGTTGATAAAAATTCTTATGTTGAAGTGGAAGTAAAACTTAATCTTGAAGAATCTAGACAAGCTGCAGTTGAAGCTTTAGAAAAAGAGTTTAGTAACGTTGCGTTTACTTCATTACCAAAAGCTGAAACAGATAAGATTTTTGAGGCATTAAAAGAAATTGAGGTTGAGCTAAAAACAGTAACTGAGCCAAATTACGATGCAAATGGTTTTATTATATCAACTCAAGAAGTCGGTAGATTATATAAAGAGGGCGAACCTATAAAATTTAAGGATTTGTCAAAAATCATGAAAACTATAAAAAAATCGATTAATGATAACCCATTCTGGAATGTAACTTACGTTGACGATTCTCAAATAAATTCTTATAGGGAGACTATGCGAACTCACCTTATCAAAGATAGAGATGTGCAATATAAAATAGCACGTGATTTAAAAGAGGATAAAGTTGTTAAATTAGAAATCAGAAAAACTGATATGAATAACATCTCACATTCTCTCTTCTTAGGTAACCATGGTGCTTGTTGTACGGCAGTTGGAGGTGGTAGTAATCAGTTCTCTGCACCAACTTATATTAAAAACAAAATGGTATCAGCTATTGAAATAGTAGATGGTGATAATTTTGTCGGAAATACAATGTGTTATATCGCTCAAGTTGATGGTAAACCTTCTTTAATACTAGATAACATTGAGCTAAAAGCTGATTATCATAATAATGACGCAATTAGAGATGCAATTATTGAATATGCTAAAAAAATGTGCGCTGAATTTGGCCAACCTGATATGCCAATTTATGCAGGACCATATAGACATAAATTAAGAATGGAAGTATTTGATTTATCTGTACATAATATGCAAATTGTCGGAAACACTGGCAATGATGATATTTATTTAGATTTTATTACAAGAGGACGAAAAGTTACTGGTAATGAAGTTGATAAAGTAAAACTTTATAAAATTAGATAGTTTTGTTAAAAACATCGTTATAGCACTATACAATGAGCGAAAATGCTGTTATAATGATAAAAAGAGTGTTTATTACATATTAAGAGGAAGACTGGATGAAGATTCTTATTTCCAATGACGACGGAATATTAGCTAATGGTATCCGTGCATTAATTGAAGCATTAGCCCCATGTCATGATGTTTATGTCGTAGCTCCTGATAGAGAAAGAAGCGCAGCTGGGCACTCATTGACTTTACATACTCCAATTAGGGTGGAAGAAGTTGAGCCAAAATATGGCGCAAAGCGTTGTTGGATGACTTCTGGTACTCCTGGTGACTGTGTTAAGATGGCAATTACTGCTATTCTAGAAGAAAATGAAAAACCTGATTTGGTTATTTCTGGTCTAAACCATGGGCCAAACTTAGGTATTGACGTTATTTATTCTGGTACTGTTAACTGTGCTTTAGAAGGTGCAATGCTAGGCTATCCAAGTATTGCAACATCTTTGACAACAATGCGCAATGACTATGAAGATTTTAAAACTGCTGCAGAATTTATTGCAGAGCTAATTGAAAAATTAGATACTTATACAATCCCACCTAAAACAGTTTTAAACGTAAATGTTCCAGGGCTTGATAAAGAAGACATTGCTGGTGTTGCAGTAACAGAGCTTGGTGGTAAGATGTTCACTAACGCTTATGAAAAACGTACTGATCCACGTGGCAAAGTTTATTATTGGATGGCAGGCGAATTAGTTAATGAGTCTGAAGAAGCGCACAATAGTGATATTACAGCAATAAGAAATAATATGATTTCTATTACTCCGATTACGTATGATATGACAAGACGTAACTTCAGAGAAGATATTCAGCAAAAATTATGCAGAGATGCTTTTTGCGATTGGTTTAATGATTAAGCATAAAGTTTAATATTAAGAAACGAGAAATTATCTTTTGAGGTAATTTCTCGTTTTTATATGCAGTTATTATGATGTTATGAAATTCGCTAAATTTTTTAAAATACTGAATAAAAAAATTGAACAATACGATAAAAAATATTCAAACTTTTTTGAAAAACCACAGCCTATTGTTATAGTTTGGGTTGAAGATTATTCTGAAAAAAGAGAGAAATATTGATATAAAAATAGCATTATTCTGTTGAGCTATTTATAATTCTTTAATTTATGCTACAATATTGGTGTGAAATTAAGGGGTTAATTAATGAAAAGAGATAGAGAAAAATTGATTAAAAAACAAGCTTCTCGTGAGCAAAAGTTTTTTAACAAATGGAGAAGATATTTTCAATTTGTTATTACGCATATATTTTATAAACTACGTTTAAAATTAGTTTATCGTTTAGAAGTGCAAGGCTTGGAAAATGTGCCAAAAGACAACGCTTATATTGTTGCGCCAAATCATTTGTCAACATTGGATCCTCCAATGGTAGCTTCTGTTTTGCCAAGACCTGTCGCTTTTATGGCTAAAAAAGAGTTGTTTGAAAACCCATTTATGAGATGGTGGTTAAACTGGCTAGGCTCTTTTGCAGTAGATAGAGAAAAACTAAGTGTTTCTACTATTAAGACTGTGCTTACAATTAAGAAAACAGATTGGGTTTTTGGTATTTTCCCACAAGGTACTCGCCAAGCACCTGGTGTAATTAGCAATATTACAAAAGGTTTTGCATCTTTAGCAAAACAAACAAAATGTGGAATTTTGCCAGTTGGGTTTATTGGTTCTCAAGAATCAAGATTTAGACCTTTTTCTGGGAAAATTATTATAAAAATAGGTGAAGTTATTCCATATTCAGATAATGTTGACGAAATGGTAGAAAAATGGATTCAAGCAATTCAAGAATTGACAGGATTTGAATATAGAGCAGAAGTAGCAGTGTAAAGGTTTACGAAAGAAGAAAGATGAAAGAAAGAAATTATAATAGCAGGACAGAAAAAGATTATAATTTATTTAGGTCAATATTTTATAAATTTTTTGTTTATACAGTTGTAATGCCGGTTTCTAAGCTTATGTATAATATAAAAGTTGAAGGTAGAGAAAATGTTCCAAAAAGTTCTCGTATAATTTATGCGGGTAATCATGTTTCTTATCTTGATCCTCCAATGATATCATATGCTGTACAAAAATTGGTTGCTTATATGGCGAAAAAAGAGCTTTTTGAAGATAAAAACAAATTGCTTCGCTTTCTTGTTCATACATTAGGAGGTTTTGCAGTAAACCGTGAAAAACCTGAAATTGCTACATTCAAAACTGTTAAAGCGGTATTCAATACGCCTTGGTCGTTGGGTATTTTTCCACAAGGAAAAATTGTAAAAGAACCTGTTATAGAAAAAATTAATAAAGGCTTTATTCTTTTTGCAAAGAAATTCCAAGCTGATATTGTACCAGTTGGGATTTGTGGTTTCGATGGTTATGCAAAAAAACTTTTTGAAAAAAATATGACTATAAAAATAGGAAAACCTATTTCTTATCAGCTTGATGAAGATGAAATTGTAAGAGAATGGGCTAGACAGATTTGCGAATTTACAGGCTTTGAAAATAGGGTAGAACAAAAAGAATCAGTTAAAGAAGAAATTAATGTTTCTTAATATTCATTAGTAAATTAGCAAATTTTTGTTTTTACTTGTTTTATTATTCGTGTGAAGTAGGTTTTTAGCATGAATATTTTATCGATAAATAATTTTAATATTAAATCCCCACTGTTTTCAACCAAACAAGAACAGAATAACAGGTCTTTTTGGGGTTTAAAACTTACTAGTCCTTTACAAAAAGATACTGTTTCTTTTCAAGCTAAAAAAGCTGTAAGAACTCAAGAAGTTAAAGGCTTTGCAGACAAAGTTACTGCAAGAACCAAAAAAACTGCAGGTGATTTAAAAGACGGAATTAATAATATTCAAGCTATTCAGCTTAGACTTATGCACGTAAATGTTTTTGAAAAAAATGAACGTCTTTTTAGAAATAAAGGTGCAAGGTATCTTTCTACTGCCGAGAAAAAAGGACTTGTAACTTTAAAATCCCGTCTTAAGAGCGAATTTAGTATAATTCAGAAGACAGCTTCGTTGGGAATTGGCGATGATAGCAACGAAGATATTGCAAAGCAAATTAACGATATTCCAGGGTATACTTATATTATTGAAGATATAAAAGGTTATATTGCTGTAATTAAAGATTTATCTGATATGGTAAAACATGGAGAAATCAATCCTGTTTTAGTAAAATATCATAAATTACCTGATGAATATAAAAAGGGAAAATTGATAAATACGTTCGATTCCTTAAATCCTGCAACGTCAGCAAAATTAAGAAAAACTATTCAAGATGTTAAAGGTACTGATTTATGGACTATTTGTCCAAGCCATGCAGGTTATTCTGGGGTTCATATTATAATAAGAAATGCAGAAGGTAAGTTTTCAGAAATACAAATAAAAGTACGCTCTATTGCAGATTTAAAAGATGTTGAAGATTTATTTTATAAGGCGATTAATGGAAAAAAACTAGATCCTAAATTCGCAGTATTAGAAGCTATTATAAGGCCGTTAAGACCTGCGAATATTGAACATTTAACAGAAGAAGAAAAGATGTTACAAAAAGCTTTGAATAAATATTCAATAGAAGCATATACATTAGCCTTAGAACATCCATATGAAGAAAATGCACCATTCTTAAAGGTAATGGATGCCAAAACCTTAACGAATAAAGAAAAAGAAATGGTTGCACAGTTCGATTTTAACAGAATTAAATTATTTCAAAAAAATCTCGATGCTATTGTAGATTTAAAACGTGTTGAAGATAATTATTATAAAATTATGAAAGGTGAATCTTTAACAAAAGGATACGAACCTTTAGAAACAGCTTTAGAGTCATTAAAACCAAAAAATCCTATTAATCTTACTGAATCTGAAAAAGCATTACATAAAGCAATGAATAAGTATACCAGAGAAGCATACGATTATACTTTAGAAAAAACGTATGAACAAGAGAAACATTTCTTAGGTGTAAAAGATGCTAAAACATTAACAAATAAAGAAAAAGAATTAATTGCGCAATTTGACTTTAATAAAATAAAATTATTCGTTGATGCTTGTGAAATGGCCAATACAATTTAGTATCATTTATCTTTTTTAGGTTTTTTCTTAGGTTTTTTATTAAATGATTGGTTGGTTGAGCTGTAAGATGTTTGAATACGTTTTACGCTGAAAACTTCCGGCATGGCTTGTAGTGCTGTCATTACTTTTCTTAGAGTTTCAATGTTGTCTAATTCAATACCAAGCTCAATAACACCAACTTGTCCTTTTGATTTTGCATTTGCAGAATTAATATTGGTATTGTTATCAGATACAATACTAATAATGTCTTTGAACAATCCCATTTTTTCAGCAGTTTCGATACGAATAGTTGTGCTATAAGTCCTATTTGTAAGATTATCGCTAGCCCATCTGATGTCTAAAAGTCTTTCTGGCGGTACTTCGTTTAATGTTTTACAATCAAGACGGTGGATGCTTACGCCTTTAGAGCGTGTAACAACTCCTACAATTGGTTCACCAGGGATTGGGGAACAACATCTTGCGAAAGAATATAAAAGTCCTTCCAATCCTATAATATCTTTTTCTGAGGATTTTTTGGATTTGTGTTGGAAGTTTGTCTCTGCAACTTCTTTCTTTTCAGGTTTTTTAAGTCTGTTTGTGATTTTATGCAGAGTTGTTTCGCCGTAGCCTAATGCTGCAAATAAATCTTCTGCGCTTACATAATTCATTTGTTTTGCAACTTTTGCAAACTCGCCGTTTTTCATATATTCGTCAAAAACAGCTTTTGTGAGTTCGTGCTCAAGATTTGCACGTCCGATTTCGATATGGTCTTCACGTTTATTCTTCTTATACCATTGTTTAATTTTTGAAGCAGCTTGTTTTGTGACAACAAAGTTTAGCCAATCAAGACGTGGTGCTGAAACTTTTGATGTCATAATTTCTACAATATCGCCATTTTTTAGCTTTGTATCTAATTGAGCAATACGACCGTTAATCAAAGCTCCGACTGTTTTATGACCAACATCAGAGTGAATTCTATATGCAAAATCTAATGGTGTTGCATCTTTTGGTAAGTCTAATACATCACCGTTTGGAGTGAATGCAAATACTTGATCCGAAAATAAATCTAATTTTACTTTATCAACAAAGTCTTCTGCATTAGAAGTATCGTTGTTATACTCAACTAATTTTCTCATCCACGAAAATTGAACATCGGTTGTTGAGTTTGCTTTTTGAGAACCTTTTTCTTTGTATCTCCAGTGAGCAGCAACCCCGTACTCTGCAATCTCATGCATTTGCCATGTTCGAATTTGAACCTCTAATGGTTTTTTATTTAAGTCGGAT
>JAZNBJ010000017.1:0-6986 GCA_045586965.1 Candidatus Gastranaerophilaceae bacterium
GAAAAGACTGAAGAGAAGTCTGAGACTGCATCTGAAGATTATAATACTTTTGGTTTAGATAAATCAGAGAAAAAGAGCAAATACCCTAACGAAATGTCTGAAGATGAATTCAACGCAATGTATGAATTTGCTTTAGGTATGTCAGGAAAAGGTGAAAACACAGAAAATGGTGTTTGGGGTTCATTTGAAACATTACCTCTCAAAATCCCAGAGTTGACTGAAGAACTCGAGAAATATGAAAAATCTGGAAATAAGAAAAAGGCAAACGCTGCGCGTGAACAGCTTGAAAGCGCAAAAAAGCAGTTAGAGTCTCTTGAGAACTTTATTACAAACTATAAAGATCTTTATTCTCCAAAGAAAGAAGAAACAAAGAAAACAGAAAAAGATGTTGAATTAGAAAAACAGTACGAAAGAGCTAAAGATAAAATTACCGACTTCTACGTACAGCGTTCTCAATTGGAAGACAAAGCATACAATACTAGAGATGAGATTTTAGTTGGTCATGAATGGGCTCCTGATAAAGAAATATATGATGAAGAACCTTCTGAATACGAAGGTTGGATTGATAATGATAAAGAAGAATACGGCCCAGGTAATGTTTATAATTATACTGGTTCAGATGATGACTTTGCAGCAAAAGTAAATGCTGCAAATAACGCTTGGGACCAAGTAGCAATTATGGAGAAAAACATTGCTGATGCTGAAAAGATTATCAAAGAATATGAAGGAACAGCGTCTACAGAGACTAAAGTTACAAAGCAAGACATTATGAACGATTATGCTGCCGGTAAAATAAATGCATATCAAGCAGCTGTTGCTTTGACAAAGGCTGAAGGCCCAATGAGTTTCATTTATGATGACATTGTATCAAATGTTGATTACGACAAGTTCTCAGAGCCTGTTGCAGGTAGCCGTGGTGATGGTACTGTTGGTGTTGACTCATTTATGTCAGATGTTACTGGTCCTGATATTATGGCTGGTGAAACAGAAGCGTCTCCTACAGATATTTCAAAAAAGATTACTGCTGAGTTTACTTCATTGAATGAAATCAAAGCAGAATTAGGAAAAGTTGATATTGCAAAAGTAACAACTGAAGAAGAAGCAAAAGCTGCTAATGAAAAAATAACTTCATTGACTAAAAACGCAGTTGAAGTTGCTAATAAAGACTTCGTTGCAATTTATAAAGAACTTGTTGAATCTGGTGTAAAAGCAAAAGATTTGGCAAGCAATCCAAAAGTAAAACAATTGTCTCAGGAAGCTTTTGGTATTGGTCAGGATATTTTTGAAAAAGCTTCTGAACTTGAAGCTAAAACAAATGAATTAGGTCTTACAAATCTTGATAAAAAATACATCAAAAAACACTTGGATGAAGTTTCAGTCAAAGTAGGCCAGTTAGACCCAGAAAACAACAAAGCTACTGGTTCTTATTACAGTCCAGGTTCTAATATGAATGGAACAAATACATCTCAGCCTACTGGTATCAATCTTTCAAAAGAAGAGGTAAAAGCATTAGCTGATTATGCAAATGACATTCAGTCAACAAAAGATGCTGGTTTAGCTATTATGAAATCTGCTGCTTTCAATGGCGCAGAAAATGTTACTGGTGGTAAATACGTAGAAGAATGGAAAAATGCAAAAGCATTAGGAACAGGTGATTTCAAAGAAGGTGCTCAAGAGTTTGTAAAAGATAAAGGAAAGCTTACTTGGAAAGATTATTTTGCAGCAGGAGCTAAAGGTACATTAGGTACAGCAGTTGCAATCCTTGGTGGAGCAGTTACAGCTGTCAATCCAGTATTAGGTATCTTATTGATGACAGTAGGTACCGCAAGTGCAACAAAAGCAGGTCTTGAAATTACTACTGATGTTGTTCGTTCTAAATCAACAAACAAAGAAATGATGTTTGGTTCAGGAGAAGGTGGTAAAGATGTATTTAGAGACATCTACAACCGCTCATTAGAATCAGCAAACTTTGGTGATGCAAAATCAGTTGGTACTTATACAAACCTTGGAAACGGTGCTCTTAGTATTGTAGCAGGTCTTGTTGAATTGATTGAAAACCCTGTTATTGGTGTTGCAGCAATCAGAAGTGGCGTTGAAGATATAAATAAAGCAGGAAAAGGTGGTCTTGCAGGTAATCTTGATACTGCAGTAAAGAACATTTATGACTTAGGCGTTGACATTTCAACATTCCTCGATAGAAATGATTTGAAGCCAGAAGCTTTGGGTCTTACAGAAAATCTTCCAACATTTATTCCAAATGTAAAAGATAAACGTATCTGGAACGAAGACCACACTGTTTATAATACTGCAAGTAATGATGCCGGTCCTGCGGCTGCATCAGAATATGGTTCAGCAGAAAGTTCAGAAGAGTTGTCAGAGGAAGAAAAAGCAGCATTAGACGCAGCTTATTCAGGAGCTAAAGAACAAGCTAAAAATAGTAACTTAGCAACTGACTACAACGCAGGTATGGAACAAAATGTAAATGAAGCCGTATCCGATGAAAGGGTAAAAGGCTACATTGTAAAAATATATGGAAGTGAGCCGGATTACATTAGAAATGCTATTTCTAAAATCTTGGCTGCTCACTCAGAGAGGGAATGGTGAAATGAATATTGTCGTGATAGTTGCTGCATTGGGAATTGAAGCTGTTATTTTTCTTATTCCCTTTATCACATTGTGGACCAATGTAGGTCAATGGAAGGGTGAAGTGGAACAAAAGATTCAGAATACTCAAAGTCAAGTAACTGCTTTGAACAACAACCTTTCTGAAATGAATAAAAACTTTGTAGAGATTTCTAACCAACTCGCTGTTATATCTGCTAAGGTTACATTATTGATTGAAGACAAGATAAAGAAAGGAAGTAAAGACGATGCTAAAAACAATTAGAGATTTGGCAGATGATAAAACAACAATCTCAAGTACAAGATGGGCTTTTGCTACAGTAATTCTTTTTGATGTTGTAGTAATTGCTTTATCCTTACTTGTTTTTGTAGTTTCACATTTTATTGGAAAGCCAATTGATTTGGCTTTCTTTGATAAGGAAGTAGTTCTGTTAGGCGTGCTAACTGCAATGGTTGCTACGACAAAGGGACTTCAAGGGTTTGAACCAAAAGATAAAGGAGAGAAAGAAGATGAAATACGTAAGTAATACAACTAAAAATCCAATAAACTATAAAGATAAAACAATTCCGCCTGGAGCTTCTGTTATGTTGAATAACAAAGGTGAAGTTGTTGATGAAATAACTGATAATACAGAAGAGCTTGAAAAACTTAGAGGTGAGATTTCAAAAGCGGTTACATTAGCCCAGGTAGATGCAAGGTTGGAAGAAATTGAGTGCAAAACAAAAACATTAGTTACTTCGTGTACATCAAAAGCAGTTTTTGATTTAGGAAGTTATAGCCCAATTTATAATGAAGCTTGCTTACATAGAACGGATGGAATGCCAGTTGAGCTTTTCTGTACATCTTGTTGCTTCCCTCTAAATATCGAGCCAGGTTTGTATTTAGGTAATTTACCAGGAATTGTAGATTGTTGCATATGTAACATACCTCTTGGAGCTAAATGGGATTATGTTTGCTGTTTGAACAGCAATTGCTGTTATTCGACTTGTCATGAACAGGCTTATCTTCGTTTTTCCGTTCAACCTACCATTTGTTATAAAACTAGATATATGTTCTGCGGCGGCTCCGGCTCAATCTATGAAATTGATGAGGAAGCTGCAAAAAAATCCCATGTTTATGTAGTTACGATGTTGAAAGAAAAAAATAGACCAAAATCATGTAGCGCTTATAAATGGACTTGTCAGATAAATGAACCGTATGAATGTGTAAAAAATTGTCTTCAGGATATTGATACATTGTCAGTATGTTTATCTGGTACTATGACAAGACTTCAGTAAAAACAAATAGAATAAAGGAAAACAGAAGATGCTCAATAGATTGAATAACACGAATGGAAAAGGCAATAGTGCAGTTGTAAATAAACAGATAAAAGATTTACAAGATGCAGTATCTCAATTACGCACTGATGTAAACCAGCAGGAGATTGATATTGCCTCTATTGATTCTGCATTAGATGATAAAGTAAGTAAAGCAGAACAGGTGCTTGAAGTTGATACTGCTTCATTGAAGGCAGGGAATGCTAAGATTGATTTTATTGAAAGCAAAGATGAAGATGACATTACAGTAAATGATAACTTGAATGTAAATGGAAACGTATCTGCCGGTGAAGCTTCTTTTACAAAAGTAAACGTAAATGGCGTAGATATTGTAGATGATTTGAATAGTAAAGTATCTTGTGCAAGAACAGATGCTTCTAACGCTGTAAATACTGCAAATGATGCTCTTTCTTGTGCATGTAATGTTCAATCCGATTTAGATGCTTATAAAGGAGCTCAGGCTTTAGAAACAAATACCGTTTTAGCAAACATTGGATGCGCTAGAGTTTCTTGCTCTATTGAATCTCCAACTCTTACTGTTACTTCTTGTGCAGAAATTAGGGATTTGACTTCTCAGACTATAAAAGCAAAAGCTGAATTGATGGACGCTTTTATTGAACCAACAGAGAAAGATACTACAGACTTTTATTTATTCCATTTGCCTCCAAAGTTCCAGGGAAGAGTTCATTTAGTTGCTTATGATATAAATGATGACGTTGCATTCTCTGCAACTATTGATACTGCATTCTCTGATAGAGCTGGTTCTGCATTAGGAGACCGAGAAGGTACTGGTATTCTTATTCATTCTGGTGTTACAAAATGGGACTTCTATCAATTATTGAGAAGAAAAGACCAGGACAGATTAGCATTTATTACTCAGTCTAACATAAAAACACTTTATTACAAATACGACAACTTTGATAAGATTGAAGAACCAACTTATGAAATCTATCCAAACCTTACAGATGAAGGTCCGGATTATACTCTTTATGATACAATCTATACAGCAGAACATTCAGACCAGGTAGTTGTTTATGGTAATGAAGATACATTGAATGGTGGTCTTACAGTATATGGTACATTCTATGCAACTGCTTTTGAAGTACCTGAAACAGAAGTAGCAAACGTTCGTGTAAAAGAAAACATTTATGGTGGTTATGATTGTGATACTGGTGAGTTCTCTACAAAAGGTACAAGAGGCGGTTTGATTACTTATTCAGACTGCCCAGGACTTCCTAGAGAAACTATTACTTGGGTAAATGGTTGCCCTCGAACTGTTGTAAGAAAAGGCGTATGTGAATGTGCAGATGGTTATGGAAAAGAATGCTCTCAACTTTGCTTTGAAGATGTAATTCACTGTACAACAGAATTCAAACCTGGAGTTGCAACTGATTACTTATTCGATGAAACTTCATTAGCAAACTATAAAGGTGAAACATCTAATGCAACAAATCCTTATCCAATCAAACATTTGAATGAAGATACTTGCGCTCACGGAGATATTGAAGTTGCTTGCAATGTAAAAGTTTGCGGTAAAACAATTACAAATTGTATCGAATCTGATACCGGATGCGATTTAGGAATCACTGCTAAAAAGGATTTGAATGTAGCTTCCGTTTGTGATGCTTGTATCTCTGCAGGAAACATTACCTCAACTATTGATGGAAATGAAAGTAAAACAGTATGCGGAACATCTAGCGAACATATTGTTGGAAATAGAACAAACTGCTATGAAGGTACTGAAGTATCTGTACATGATAGTGCAGTTGATAGAAGATATGCTTGTGGAAAATCAGAAACAATTTCCGCAGGAGATTATACATTATGTGCTCAAGGTGGTAATGTTGCAGTTACTGCTTGTTGTGATATTGGATTTGCTTCTGATACTCATAACATTTATGCAAATGAAACTACTATTACTTGCCAGACAAACATTGACAAACTCAAAGTAAATTGTATAAATGACAATTTGAATGTAGATGGCGACATTAGAACTAAAGGCCAGGTAATTGCAGATGGTGATATTGTTACCCACGGAGACTTGTATGTAGATGGTGCAATTACTGCTACAGAAGAAACTCAGATTGCAACAAAAGGCGATTATTTAGTAACCAGGGAAAACAATGGAGCTGCAATGGCTTCTACTGACTATTCTGGTATTGCAGTAAATAACTATGATGGAAATGGTGCTATTGCTACTATTACTGCTGACCATACTGGTGAATGGAGA
This sequence comes from Candidatus Gastranaerophilaceae bacterium, assembly GCA_045586965.1. Lineage (GTDB taxonomy): Bacteria > Cyanobacteriota > Vampirovibrionia > Gastranaerophilales > Gastranaerophilaceae > CAG-196. The sequence continues at coordinate 6,170 of JAZNBJ010000017.1, forward strand.
GTTTCTGATACATCAAATGGAACTACTACTACATTTACAGATATTTCAAACTTTGCTAATACTTGGTATGATGCACTTACAAGAACTACAATAACAGGTCCAGATGGTGTTTTATCTAACATTAGTTTACTTGAATTATCTAATGTTGTTTATAATGGAACTGCAGGAACTGAAACAGTTGTTGGTTATTATCACAAATCTGGAAGTGATTGGTTTGGTCCAATTTCAGTAGTAAACGGCGAGTTTGATTTAGGTTCTATAGTATTAGATGCTACAGATATTGCAACATTGAATGCATTGACTACTTCAAATCTTGTTTATTACAATACTGTAGATAGTACAATAATTGATGCTTCTCAAAACCAGCCGTTATTGACTCGTGAAGAAAAAACAGACTTACAGAATAATGACATTCTTTCTTGGGATGCTACAAATGCAAAAGCAACTAATGTAACTAGACCGGTATTGAATAATACCGTATTGACTGCCCAGATTGATAGTCTAACTGGAGCAGTTTCTTATGCTTGGAAATCCGGAGGTTCTGGAGCAATTTGTTGTTATCCTTCAAGAGCTTGCGCTAATGCAGCAATTCTTATTCAAGAAGGTTGTGATGGATATGTTCCTGATAATGCGCAGATTATTATTGAAGATGAAGTAAATTATGTTTTAGGAGAAAATAGATAATGCAAAGTTTTATTCTTGACCGTCATACAGACCCTAGCAACCCAGTAATGAAGGTTACTCAGGATGATAAAATTCCAATTTATGATAGCAAAGCAGACGCAGAAGCTGACATAGCAAACATTGAAGAAGGTGG
>JAZNBJ010000018.1:0-26166 GCA_045586965.1 Candidatus Gastranaerophilaceae bacterium
ATTGAAGGACCTTTTAACAATAATTCACCTGTTTCAGTATCAATTTTACCTTCAAAACCAGGTAAAAGCTTACCAACAGAACGTAAATCACGATTCCATCCGCTATTAAACGATGCTACAGGACTTGTTTCTGTTAAACCATAACCTTCATAGACTTCAATACCTATTCTTCTGAAGAATTTAGCAGTCTCAAAGTCGTAAGGAGCTCCGCCTGACATAAATGAGCGGAAATGGCCACCAAAACAGTTATGCAATCTTCTGAACAAAATCTTTTTAATCCATCTAAATGGCAAGAATTTTGCAGTGTAGTGGAAATTTAGCTTGAACATCATTTGATAAAACTTAGGAGTGTTTCTCATTTCTGCTTCAAGAGTTGTTCTCAAAAGTCTTAAAAATGCAGGTACAGAAATCATAAAATGGATATTTCTGTCTTTAATCATATTCAAACAGTCTTTTGGCTTAAGACTTTGTGTATAATAAACTGAAAATCCCATATTCAAGAAAGTTGTGAACCCAACTGTTAATTCAAACAAGTGATTCATCGGCAAGATGGATAAAATTCTTGTATCTTTTCTTGTGAAAATAGGACGCATAACAATGTCTAAGTCCTTCAATTGCGCAAGAATGTTACCAAAAGAAGTCATAACACCTTTTGGTGCACCCGTTGTACCTGATGTGTAGATAATAAGTGCAGTTGATTTTCTTGAACGATGTCTCCATTTGCAGTGATAATTGCTAGGAATTGTGTACAAGCTTGGCAAATCACTTGTTGCAGGCTGTTCGTCCATAACAATAATATGTTTTAAAGACGGAATTGATTTTTGCAATTCCAAAGCTTTTTCCAAATATGTTTGTGAAACTAACATTACAGAAGGCATACAATCTGTAAGAATTGATGTTAATTCATAAATAGTCAGTTTTATATCCAAAGGAACTGTAATCATACCTGATATTACTGATGCAAGTACACAAACGCCAAATTCAGGTTTTGATTCAGAAAGGATAGCCATTTTTTCTTCTTTTTGGATTCCCAAATCGTTGATTAAATAAGAAGCTAGTCTTCTTGCCATTAAGCCTAAACCGTCATAAGTAAGCTCACGCCAGCCGAAGTTGGTTTTCATGCCTAAAGCGGTTTTGCGAGCGTAATCGTTTGTTTTATCTTCTAATAATGAAAGCACGTTAGTATCACGTTTTCTCATAGAACCTCTCCTTAATAAATTCTTTTCAATATAGCATTATAGCATAAACATTTTTTGATAAACAAAAAATTTTACAAAAATGTATTTGCAATTTGAGTGTTGCTCGTTCTCGCACTTGACTAAAGCTAATAAAAAAGACTTATCTGATAATGAGTCTTTTTTATTAGCGGGAGACGAGGCTGTCTTGACCTGTTCGCATTGAACGTGCCTACGATTGTATTTCGACACTCGGTTTGAGAAGAAAGAACAGTGGGTTTGATAATTAAACTGTAGGTCAAGCATTGCTTGATATTAAATTTATTGTCAGGCATTGCCTGACCTACAAACTATAACCAAAGTTGGGTATGTAAAATTTTATTAAGCTAATAGCAAAATTTCTTATTATTGTTTTTTTTGTTTAATTGATTATTTTTAATTAGCAAATTTATTTTTTAGAATGTTTAATATCAATGTTGATAAAATAGAAAGGTTGATTATATGGAAATTAGAAATTTAAAGTCAAGTCAAGAGAACACCTCTTTTAAAGGTTTGTGGGGAAATAAAACTTGTATGAAAACCCCTCCAAAATTTAATGGTTGTACTGTAGAAGTAATAAAGAATGGTCTTCCTGTGCCAATAGTACTTAATCAAATTGATAAATTTTATCCTTTCGCTGACGATTCAAAAGATATTATTGAAAAAGAAATAAAAGAAGGTCTTAAAAATGGTGTAAAAGATAGAGATGGATACATTATTCCGTTTAGTGAAGCTGGAAAGGTGGAAATTAAAGAGGCTTTACCTTTTACACGAGCAGAATTTGAAGCGTATAAAACAAAAAATTTACAATGCAAAAAAATTTTGCTTAGTGAAACTGAAGAAAAGATTGAATATTTTTTAGATAGATTAATGCTGGGACTAATTTCTCATAAAAATCAGTATACTCCGGCAAAAGCTTTGAAATTTACAGATAAGCTTAAACTCTTATTGCGTAAATAACAGTATTTTGTAAATATCATAAGGCTGTAAATCTAAAAGATTTACAGCCTTATTTTTAATATCACCCTGAGCTTGCGGATTTTGGGTATGGCGATGACAAAGCTTAGCCCATGATGTGGAGGTCTGAGGGGTAAATATTTTTGATTTAAAATATTAATAATAAACTAGAAAGTAAAGTAAAAAAACTCCGCTGACATCCCGAATATTCCAAATGCATTTTAACACTCAGTGTTGGGTGCATTGCAATGCACCTTTATAATTTGCCCTTTAAAACTCCCAAATAGGACTTTTTATGGACATGGCTCAAGTCCCCTCTCCTTACAGGAGAGGGCCAGGGTGAGGTGGCGATTGAAAGAATTTAGCGAGTAACAAAAGTCACTTTTGGAGTATTTTGGATTTTGATTCTCAGCTCACTTCCAACCGCTATAATTTAGTGTTGTTGGGCTAAAAGCCCAACCTACATTTATTTCACTTCCGACTAAAATGGACAAAAAAATACAACGGTTTTTGCTTCAAAGAATTTCATTCTTTTTGCAAAAGACCTTCGCACTCCGCTCACAGGTCGCTCAAACTCGCGTGTTGCTCGTTCTCGCGCTTGACTAAAGCTAATAAAAAACACCCATCTTTCGATGAGTGTTCTTTATTAGCGGGAGACGAGGCTCGTCTTGGATTTGCTCCACGCTCGAATAGTCTCGTTTACGAACCTACGGTTCTAACAAACTCGATATTCTCGCTATCCGGACTAGCACTTTGTGCGTCGTCCGTCCGCAAATCCGCCGAACTCGCAAAGGTCTCGCTCTCGCCAGTATCTACCTAACAAAATAAGCCGATGGAACTAAAGTCCAACGGCTTATTTTGGAGCGGGAGACGAGGCTCGAACTCGCGACATCCTCCTTGGCAAGGAGGCATTCTACCACTGAATTACCCCCGCATATCTTCACGTTTGTAAATGAAACATTGACTATCGCACTTCATTTACCCCCGCATATTGCGTTCGTTTATATAATTATAATACATGCTCATAAATTGAAGTCAACACCTAAATTATTTTCTATTACGTATTGATAATTTTTCTAATGGACTGTCCAACCCTTTTTCTGGCAATAACTTTAAGTCTTCAAAAACATACTCTTCTTTTCCATTAACGCGCTGAATTACAAATTTCGTATGAATACCATATGGTACGTCATACAAATCTCTTATCTGGTGCTTTTTATCCTCAACAAATTTTGCGCCGTTGGTATAAAAATTATGCCAAGCCATTTTTAAATTTGCTAAAGATGCAGCATCTTCTAAATGTCTATATTCAGATTTCGCTCTACCTAGTGGTTTTGCATACTCATTATCAAAATAATCAACATCAATACCTGTAATTAAATAGCTTATTGGTTTGAATCTTGTTAAATTATGGTTCCAACCTCCTTTTGGATTATAAAACGAACGTGCAGGTTTGTTTTTCTTTCCTGTATTGTCGTTATGTTTAAGCCTTAGGCTGTAATAAATATCTTTATCCTTTAAATAATTGATTGCTTTTTTAATATTTATGCTGTGGTTTGGATTATTTGGACGATTTAAAAAAGTAACTAATTTTTCCTGCAAAGTTTGAGTTAATTCATTTTCTGCAATGAGTCCATAATTAAACTTATTGCCAGCTTCCCTTACCCAATGATAAACTGGGATTGTAGATTTGAATTGTGGTTGCTGAAATTTATTGATAGCTGAAATTTGCATGCAGAAAACCTCTAGGTTTTTAATATATTAGATTAAAACACCAAAACAAAATTTTTGCTACTCAAAGAAAAATCCGTCTTCTTCCATTCTTCTTATAATTTCATACAATTCTTCTTCAGAACAAACGATTGAGACCCTAAAGAAGCCTTCGCCGTATTCGCCAAAGCCTTCGCCGGGTACAACTACAATACCTGATTTGTAAAGTAAAATATCTGCAAATTCTGAAGATGATTTAAATCTTGGTGGGATTGGCAACCACAAATAGAAAGTTGCATCAGGCACGTGGAAGTTTTTCCAGCCCAATTTTTTAAGGCCTTCTACCAAAATATGTTGGCGTTTTTTGAATTCACCATTTGCCCATTCAATGTAATCATTACCTTCTTTTGAGTTTAAAACTGCTGCAGCAGCTTTTTGCATCGGTTTCATAACACCGTTATCAATAGTAGATTTTAGTTTTGCAAAGAATTTAATCGCTTCTTTGTTACCGCAAATCCAACCTAATCTCCAGCCTGTCATTGCATAAGGTTTTGAAAAACTGAAGAACTCAACTGCAATATCTTTTGCTCCTTCGATTTCAAATATACTGATTGGTTTTAATTCTGGTTTGAAATACATATCAGAATATGCTGCGTCAGAAATTAAAAGAATATTGTGTTTTTTACAGAATTTAACAACATCTTCGTAATATTCTTTTGTTGCGGTTGCGCCTAGAGGGTTGTTTGGATAGTTAATAACCAAAGCTTTAACTTTTTTAGGGTTTAATCCTTTTGCGCTTAATTCTGCTAAAACTTTTTCCATGTCAGGCATGTAATCGTTTTCTGCAGTCAATGCAATAGGGTAGGCTAAACCGCCTGAAACTTTAATCATTTCTTTGTAAGAAGCATATCCAGGGTCAGGAATCATGATGATTTCTTTATCTTTTTCAACCATTGTTGGGTTCAAAAGTCCACGGAATAAGTTTGCTAAGCCTTCTTTTGAACCAATTAGAGAACAAAATTCAGTTGCTGGATCTAGTTCTACGCCGAAACGTTCTTTCATTCTTTTTGCGCAAGCTTCTAAGAAGAATTTTTCGCCTTTTGGGTTTGAATATGTATGCACTCCATCTTCATCAAGGGCTTTTTTAAACGCTTCTATAACAAACTTTGGAGGGTTTTGCGTAGGCGCTCCCATTGCTAAAGAAATTGGCGCACGACCTTTTTCTTTTAGTTCAGGAGTGATTCTTGCAACAGTTTCTTTGATACGAAACATAATATAAGTATCTAGGGTTTGTATATAGTCGTTAAAAAGTTCTTGCATTTATATTTCCCTCATAATTCCACGTGAAGTTATTATAGCATGGAAAATATAAGAGAAGAAAAAAACAAAGCTTGTAAAGAAAAAATCTTTACAAACTTTATTTATGGCAAATAGAAAGTTATATTATATAGTTGCGAATTGCAGTATTTTTTGCGCAATTTTCTAAATATTCAATTGTAGAAAGTTTTTCGTTATAAAGAAATTTAATGAAGTTTAGATATGAAATATCAAAAGAGCTAAGCAGAATATTTATTTCAAACCCCTCTGAGCAAAAAGGTTCATAATCATATACGACATAGCTATTGTACTTGCTTTTCCACTCTTTACGTTCAATACGACAGTTGTTTTCTTCTGCAATATCTTCAACCCAATCAACGAAATCTTTGTTAATATTTTTTATTTCTAAATATTTGTTCTGAAATTTTTCCATGACATATCTCCTAAACAGATTGTAATTTGTTCTTTTATGACATAAATTACCTTTTTGTTTAGTTTTGCAAGATATAATCTTGAATTTTTGTCTAATGGAAAATAGGAGTAAAGTTTAATCGTCACTAAACTTTAGTAGTTTTTCAATATTAACATTCAAGAATTTTGAAAGCTCTAAAACTTTAGCCAGTGACATGTTAGCTTTACCACACTCAATATTGGCAACATAGTTTTGAGAAACCTCCATAATTTCTGCCAATTGCTCTTGAGTTAAATCTCTTTTTATTCTTTCAATTTTTACGTTTTTACCAAATTTTCTAAGTAATTGTTCTTTATTCATATTTATAAGTATATAAATATTGACTTATAAATAATATAGTGCTATAAGTTATAAAATATAAGTTATACATTATAATGAAAATTGGTTTTATGGCTGAAATTGCATTTGTAAGTGAACGTTATTCGGATAAAAATTTTTCATCTGGCGGATATAAACTTAATTATATTTTATTGCAAGGGCTTATAAATAAAGGTCTAAAGGTTGATTTGTTTACTGAAAATGTAATTAGTAATGAAAAAAATTTATTTAATAAGATTTATTCAATTTCTTTGCTTGAAAAATTGCGTGATAATTACAGTGTTGTTTTCTCAGCAAAACCTAACATAGAAGCTGATATGTATTATATTCACAGTCATAGTTTTTTATATAGAAAAAATAAGTTATATAATGTTTTCAGCTTTTTATTTTATAAGCTTTTTAATTATTCAAAATACAAAAAAAGGCTCAAAATTTTTCATAAAACAAGCGAATGCTTAAAAAAGGCTAAAAAAGTTATTGTTTCATCACAGGTTCTAAAGGAAGATGTTGTTAATAATTATGGAGTTTCGCTTGAAAATGTTTATATATTACCTCCGCCAATTGAAAAATACGAATTAAAAGAGCAAGAAAAAAATAATGTTTTTACATTTGGAATTTCTGCAACAGGTTTTGCGAATAAAGGTGGGTATCTGCTTTTCAAATCAATAAAAGAATTAAAAAAGAGAGGTTATAAATTTAAAGTTAGATTTATATATTCCTCACCAAATTTATGGATTAAATTTTTAATGAAAGTATATAGAATTGAAGAATTTTGTGTGTTCAGCCCTATATATAACGATATGAGCAGATTTTATTATTCCATAGACTGCCTTTTACTGCCTTCGTATCTAGAAGCTTTTGGGATGGTTGCAACTGAAGCGTTGTCTACAGGATGTCCTGTAATAGTTGCTTCTCATTGTGGTGCAAGCGACATAATAGAGAGTGGAATAAATGGGTTTGTGTTTAATTTTGATAAAAAAACAGTTCAAAATTTAGCAGATTACATGGAAACTGTTCTTAATTTATCGAATGATAGAAGAGAAAAAATGAAAGAATATTGTATAAAATCTGTAGAGGATTTATTAGCAGAAAGATTTGTTGAAAAATTTTGTGATTTACTACCACTCTGTTATTAATTTCATCATAAAATCGTGATACCAGTTTTTTATTCTTTCGCCAAAAGTATTATAGCCGTTATAAGATTTTTTAGCATCTTCTACCTTATCAATAAATTCAGAGATTTTTTTTGCATTTTTGTAATGATTGTTATCCATTCTTACACGGGAGTTGTAATATTTTTTATCTTTTGGATTTAAAACTTTGAAGCCAGCGTAAAATTCTAATCTTGGTTTGATAGCTTTTTTTGAGCTACTTGTAAAAAATGTTATATCAAAAGTCTTTTCAGCCAACTTCTCTCTAACAGGCTGACCATCAACTACTGAATCAAGCATAAGATTTGCATAGTTTTTCAAATGTTTTGGCAAATTAGGATTGAAAATTGCTTTTCCTTCAAAACAGTTATTCGATACTGTACTTACTTGCATACCCACACTCCATTACAAATGATAATTGAATTTGATACGATTATATCAAAATTTTTTATCTATAACAAGTTTATACATCTGTATATTTATTCTTTTCAAAGCAAAGAATGTTAATTAAGGAAAATATCATTACTACAATTAGGAGTACAACAGCAAGGGCTGATGCATAGCCTAAATCAAGGTTCTCAAAAGCTCTTTCATAGATATAATACACAATTGTTTTGGATGAATTTAATGGTCCGCCTTTTGTCATAACATAGATTTCTGCAAAAACTTTCATTGCAGAAATTGTTGAAATAGTTGACACTAAAGCTATTGTAGGCATAATATGTGGAATTGTTACTGTTAAATGTTTATGCCAAAAATTAGCACCATCAATATCAGCGGCTTCGTACAAATCTTGTGGAACGCTCATAAGCGAAGCTAGATAAATCATCATGTAATAGCCAATGCCTTTCCAAATAGTTACCAAGGCGACTGAAAATAAAGCCCATTTTGTATCTGTTAACCAGCCGATTGCATCAATATTAAATACTGATAATAAATAGTTTAGTACTCCTTCGTTTGCGTAGAGCCATTTGAAGGCAATTGCTGCAACAACAATGGAGATAATTACTGGCAAATAAATAAGTATCTTATATAAAGTTATTCCTTTAATTTTTTGGTTAATAAGAATTGCAATAAAAAGCGGAAATATTACTAGGAATGGAACTGCAATTATTAAATACATAAAAGTGTTAAACATAACTTTATAAAAAATAGGTTCCTTAAAAAGTTTTATGTAATTATCAATTCCATTAAAGCTTGGATTATATATGCTTGAAGAATAATCAAAAAAGCTTAGCCATATTGTTTGAAAAAATGGAATGAAAAAGAAAACAATCAAAACTGCTGCTGCGGGAAGCAAAAATAAATATGGTGAATATTTTTTATAATAATTCATATTTAATCCCTATTGTTGTTTTATACTCCAACTTTCCAATGTTTACGCAAGCGTGGAATAACGTTTTTTTGATGCAAATCTTCTATTGCAAAATCAAGATGTTCTTTTAGTTTAACAGTTGAATCACCTTTTTTGAATGCAATTCCGTATGGTTCACGAGAATATCTTTTTGGCAAAACTTTTACATCTTTGTCATTAAAAGCAATACCGCAAAGAATTGTATCGTCAGATGTTATTGCATTAATATGCCCAGCTTTCAAAGCTTGATAGGCTTCTTTGTATGTTTTAAAGCCTCTTAAGTTTGCTGTTGGCACTAAATCTGGCATGTTTTTTTCTGCTGTTGTACCAAAGACAACGCCTACTATTTGTCCGTTTAAGTCTGCCATTGAGCGAATAACACTATTTGATCTGACCATTACAGCTTGGCCAGCTATATCGTATGGAATTGAAAAACTAACAAGTTCTTGTCTTTGAGGAGTAATTGTTAGAGTTGAAATAACAATATCGACTTCTCCAGTAGAAGCTTTTATCAATCTATCTGATGAATCAATTGGAATTATTTCAGCAGCTTCTCTATTTTTTACGATATATTGAGCAATATATTTTGCTAAATCTACGTCATATCCAACTAGTTCGCCTTTTTCGTTAGTATAAGCAAAAGGTCTTGCTTCGTTACTGACTCCAATTTTTATTTTTCCACGACTCATAATTTCGTCATACAAATCACCTTCGACAAATTCACCGTTGTCGTGTAGGACAAAAATATGAAATAATGCGAAAAAAAGCATTACTAGTGTTATTAAAAAAGCTGTTTTTTTCATTCTAAAAACCTGTTAAGTTATATTATTTGCAAGTGCAAACTGTCGCTTTTTGTGGCATTCTTCCACAAGATTTATCTTCGTCGCAGAAGCCAAGTCTTTCGCATTTTGGTACTAAGTAAGCTTTTAGCCAAGGCTCTTGAGCAATAAGTTCATCACACATAGCTTTTACCATGCATCTAATTTCGTACTGAGCTCTTGTGCAAAGTCTCAAGTTTGCAATGTGGATAAGCTCTCTTAAGTTCAAACTTGCAACAATCGAAGTTGAAGCAGCGTTTGGAAGCACAGCACGTGCATCTTCAGCAGGAATGCCAGCTTCTGTAAATTCACAATATAATTTTGAAATTTCGCCCATAAAGTTTTCAAATTTTGTTTTTAATTCTTCATTTCTTGCAATTGTAGGCGGAATTAGGTAATCAAATTGTCCTTTTTCTTTAACATATCTTTGAGATTTTTGAGAAAATGACATATGTCTATGTCTTACAAGCTGGTGTGTGCAAGCTCTTGAAACGTTGGAGATTGCAAATGATACTTGAATATGCTCAATCGTTGAATAGTGACCAGAAGAAATTACTCTTTCAATAAGTTTAAGCATTTTTTCTTCGTCATCAGTACTATTATAAATTTCATAAGGTGTATCTGCGCTGTAGCAAGTTCTACAAGCGGTATAAATTGTCTTAAGCATATTTTCCGGTTTAGAAATTAAATGTACAACCGGTTTATTATTGTTTTCCATCTCTCTCCTATACTCCCATCTCTATAGTTTTTTAATTAAAATGCTGTTGTAGAAGCATTACAAGCTTCTTCGTAAGGATTTTCTAATCCTTCTTTTACTGCAAGTTTGTATGCAGTTTCGAAAATTTCATCTGAATTTTCAGGAATTTGTGGGTTTTCTAATATTGCTTTTAAATCGTTATTTACGCCATCAATTCCTTTAAAAAGCATTGAACGTCCTAAAGCTTCTGCTCTTGAATCAGAAAAATCTGTAAGTTTTGGTGTAGATTCTTCAGCGACTTCTCCAGAATTTTCAGCGGGTACTTCGTTAGGCACTTTGTGCACTCCTTGAAGATTCATTGAATTAACGCTAAAATTTGACCCATTAATTTCACTCATAAACACCTCGTTTCGTTTTATTCAATTATACCATACTTCTTGATTAATCAACCATCCATTTGTTCTAAACCGTTAAAATATAATTTTTTGCTACATAAATAAAAAAAATTTACAAAAATTAATACAAAAATGAACTTAAAAAAAATTAATTCGTTATAACCATGAGAAACGGAGGTTCAGTATGAAAAAGGTTCTTTCAGTTTTAGGATTAATAGCAGTTTTGACAATGTTTACACCAGCATTTGCAGCTCCTGGTGGACACGGAGGCCCTGGTGGTCCACACGGACATGGTCCAGGAGGACCTAGACATGGCGGAGGGCACCATATTAGTGCAGGACATCATCATAGGCACCATGTAAGACCACACGGAGGTTTTACAGTTCATACAGGTCATCCCAGGCACGCTCATTGGGTTGGCTACAGGGGTGGCTATTGGGGCGGTCCTTACTGCAATTATAGATTAGGTTGGTGTGATCCGTGTTATTCACCTTATGGTTATGTACCATATGGCGGCGCAAGTTTCTCCATAAGATTCTAATTCCACGACCCTGTCTTTTTAAAGACGGGGTTTTATTTTTTATTAAATCACTGCAGTGTTGTCAATCAAAATGGTGTTTCTAATAAAAGAGTGAGCCATTAATAACAAATATGGGTTCATCTCGTTTGTTGCGGATAAATTGACTTTTGTTTCTTGGACTTCATTTTCTTCTTTTTGGGGTTTAGTCTCTTCGATATCAATATTTGTATTCATTGCGTGAGAATTGCTTTCTTCTTGCATAGAACTCAATAGAGTTTTTTTAGGGAAGCTTTCTGAACATATGATATAAATATCAATTGAGTTTGAAGTTGTAAGTGTAAAGACACCTTTTAGATTTCCAAAATTTTTTGTCTGAATAAGTACAGTCAATTTAGAATTATTAGACTCCGTTTCACCATCTTCGGGAGTTATTTCTAAGTCAAAGCCAACTCCTTCATTAAGAGGTAACCAAGGTAAATAAAGCATCATAAGGCTTTTTAACGTTTGAGCAGGGTTATTAGAATCAGCCATTGATATGCATGAATTTATAATACTTAATGTTTCTTGAATTTGTTCGTTGCTTATTCCTTGTTTAGAGGCAGATGCCATAGCTATAATCAAGGCTGCAACGGCTTGTTTTCCGTTTTGTAAAATGAGTTTTGAAACGTCAGACATGCTTACCATACCGCTAAAAAACAATGCCATTGCATTTTGCTGGGCTTTTAAATTTTGAGCGGCTGCAGCTCCATCAATGGAAACGCTTAGTGGAACATTTTCATCAAATAAAGTTGCGAGCGCATTTTTATTTTGCAATAGCTCTTGATTCATCGCATTGAGGTTCAAAGTTCCACCTGCAAAAGGTCTGTTTGGGTTTTGTACATTCATAAGGATTTGACCTAGTGTCTGTGGTAGCCCAAGAAGGTTTTTTATAAAAATAGATTTATCCAAACCAGCAAGACTATTCATATGAAGCATTTGTGTCATGCTAGTCATACTTTCTAAATTCTGTATAATTTGGTTTCCTTGAGGTTTAGAATTTGCTAATGACGAATTTAGTTCAGGAGCAAAATTGCCAACTTTATTTGCTTCGTTGCCTTTCAATTTTCTTAATAACATTTCAGAATTTTGTAATCCTAAAATAATTTTTCCTATGCTAAATCCGTCCATATGATAATTATACCTATTATCTAAGATAAATCAAAATTCATTTTTATTTTATATGTTAACTTTTGTAACAAAATAAAAACCATGTGAAATCCTTGATTTTACATGGTTTTTATATAAAAGAGAGAGTTCGCAAAATGAAAAATAATTTTAAAGAAAATTTGAATAAGAAGATTATCAGTGACATATCCAATGGCACGATTCTCGGCTTGCAAAATCAACTCAGTTGCGAAGCTAGAAACGGCATGGAGGATATTTATGAGGCATTTAAGGCTTTAGATCAAGGTAAAAGCTCAAGTTTTCTATCGAAAAATTTTTATCACAATATAAGACTTGATAATAATTTCGATTATGGTCTTGCGCTTAATATTTTCATGCAAAAATTTCTTATGGAAAATAAGAATGAAATTGAAAATATGCGATACAATTATATTGAAAAACAAAGAATTGAATTAGGTATAAGAGAGACCAATAACCCTAATTATTATATCGATAGAAATAATAATTATTATTCTTTTGATTACGACAAATTTATTAAAGAAAATTCTATAATTAATGTTGAAGAAGACGGTTCTTATATTACAAAAGATGCAATTTATAATTCAGAATACTATGTCATTAAAAAATACACTCCAAAAGATTTGATAAAAACATTGTATGTAGTTGATAAATATGACCGAAAAATCACTAAGATTACAGATGCAATTAAGTTATTGAGGCTGAAAAAAGAAGTTGTAAAACGATTTAAAAGAGTTGGCTATTGCGGAAAGTCATTTGATACTTGTGCTGATTTATTAAATGCATTCTGTAAACCTAGCGAAACAGGATTTTATAGTGACAATAAATTTAATTTCTACAGATGGGATTACAAGAATTGTCAATTTATCCGCCAAACAAGAGAGGGCAATACCCCAGGAGCTCCTAATATTTCAGATTACGAACAAAAAGATTCTAAAACAATAGTAAGAACTGATTATACAGGCTCTGGCGTACAAAATTTTTCACAATTTAATTTACAATACACATAAAAAAAAGAGGATTTAATAAAAAAACCTCTTTTTTTATGCAAATTTTTTTTTTACGTGTTTTAAACTTTATATGAAGGTTTTATCAATAAATTCGTACGAAAATAAATCTATTTTAGCGCAGAAAAAAACAATAAATTCTGTGCAAAATCCTATTGTTCAAAAAGAAGAAATAAGCTTTAAAGCCTTGCCGTTAGTTGATTTTGCAAGGGGAGTGAAAAATACTTATCCTTCAAAAGAAATTGTTAACAAAGATATTGGACAAGGTATTTTGTATAGAAAACTTTTAAAGACAGATAAAAGAATATTGCAAAATTTTGAATTACCAAAATTGCTTGAAGCTTTACCTATAATTACTCCACAAGGCATAGATGCTTTAATAAAGATTTTAGAATTAAGATTTATATCTTCTTGTGATTATTGGACTTTAAGTCAGAAAATGGAGCAATTCTATAGACGCAATGAAGATTTGACCGGTGAAAATAAGTTTGTATTTGATGATGAAAGATATAATGCTTTTAATAAAATTGCGACAGAAGATGCTTCAAAACCTGGTGCAAAATACACTTTTAATATGGACAAATATTTAAGTCTTTTAAAATATGCCGAAGATAAAAACGGTTTTCATCCAGAAGTGCTTAAATTTGCTCGTTATCGTGATTGGGATGATGATAACTTAAGGTTTTTTGATATAAGTAAATCTCATACAAATATGGTATACAATATTGATTTAATAAATTATGTGCAAGAGCTTGTTACACCTGAGGATTATACACTTTCAGAAGACCAATTGAGAGAAATTAAAGATGTTTGTTTAGATAAAGAAGGTAATTGCGATAAGAAAGCAATGAAGTTTTATAAAGAAAAATTTGAAGAAGAAGACTCTTATTATATGCCAAGAGTTGCCAAATTTATTAATATTTTAGAAGATGAAAACGGCAAATTTCAATCACAATACAAAGATTATTATGAAAAAATAAACACTTCAAATCAGTATAATCTTTTTCCTGAGATTTGGAATTACAAACTAAACCACCCAACAGAAGATATAATACCTGTGTTGGATAAAACTGTTGAAATATTGGATTATATTGAAAAAAATAAACCAAATAATTATTCTGAAATTCAAGATTTTCTATCATTTTTACTAGAAAATAATAATTTTGAAAAATTTAAAGAAATTTATCAATCTTATGGGAAACAGTTAACTATTAAGCACATATGCATAATTATAGAAACATGCAGTAATAAAAAAGGTAAAGTTGAACCTAAATCTCTTGCAGTTGCAGAAGAAATTTTTACTCAACTTAAAGAAAATGATAAAGAACTTGTTTCATACACTCTTGAGCAAGAATCTCTTTTTAGGTTGCTAAAAGCTATAACTGATGAAGACGGCAGAGTTGATTCATATAAGTATAAATTAGTAAAAGATAATCATAACAAGCCTTATCCAGCTTATATTTTGAGCAATTTTTTAGATGGTAAAGGTTCTTCTATTGCAACAATTGATTTTCCTAAAACGCTCGATTACTTTACTCAATTTATTGAAAAATATGGAGATGACGTTGAAGTTGCAGAAGGTTATGATAAAAGGTACTTTTCAGCTCAAAAATGCAAAGAATACCTTTGGTATACAGGGTTTAATGAAGATAAAAAGGCTATTGTTGATAAATATATGCCAATTTTTGGGGTAGATTTTTGTGATAAATTTTTAAATGATTACAAAGTAAAATATGACGATAGTCTAAAACAAATCGCTGAAATTGCTGAATTAATGAAAAATAACAAGCAAAAACTTAAAAATTATAATCAAGATATTGATGACGAAAAGATTTTTTATTATTTGCTAGTTGAAAATAGAGAATGTGTAAATTTTTATAATTCAGTAGGAAAAGCTATTTTCCAAGAAGCGTTTAACTTGAAATTTGAAAAATTTAGAGAATTTGTAAGATTTTTTGATAAAAATACAGATACATATAATAGATTTTTGATTGAAAAAATTGAGCCACAAAAATTTGAAAGATTTAAGAATCTTGAAACAAAATTAAAGAAAGAAAAAAACAAGCTACGCTTGGCTTTAAATCCTAAGCAAAGAGAATTGATTGAAACAAACAAGGCTAAAATCAAGGAATTAGAAGAAAATATTACTTCAAAAAATAAAAAGCAGACTTTGCAAGAAATTAAAGAGCTCAAAAAAGAAATTCAATCGGTTTATAAGTCTTTAAAACTTAAACCTTATATTGATAAGATTAATAAATATAGCGCAGAGAAAAATCAGCTTTTGTCAGATGCAATAAAAGATCCTGCAAAAACTTTGGAACTTATTGATTCAGTTTTAAAATTATTTAAAATTATAACTAATGAAGAATTGAAAGAATATATTAAAATAGCTAGTAAAAACAATGGATATAATCAAAAAGAATTGAATGAATATGTTAATAAATTAGTCTTTAAATATAATGGCATAGCTTATAGTGAAGAACTTTCAAACAAATTGGATTTTACTAAAAACAAATATTTGCCAAAGCTTTTAGCAAATACAAATGATGAATGTAAGGAAAATTTAATTGAGCTTTGTCAAATTGTTGAAAGAGATAAAACAAATAATAACAAGGCGATGTTTGATGCTTTAGAGCAAAATATTCAAACCAAAAAGATATTTAAAAGAGAAAAAGTCATTTATGATAAATGGAAAAATTATGACCCAAAATCTTATATTATTCTTCAATCTTCAATGGATTATAACGCAATGAAGGAAGCTGCAATCAGAAACTTGGAAGTTGATTTGGCAGATGTCATTTGGGAAAAAATTCCTCAAAAAGAAGTGGATAAAATGCATAAAGCATTAAAAGAAAAAGGCTATGAAATAAGTGATAAAATTTTTAGAAAAGATACCTATATCCCATATCAATCGACTGATGACGCTGAATGTGTGGAGCTGAAAAAAGTTCCAAAATTAACTAAAAATGGTGAAGAAATTGAGTTTGAAGATTTGGCAAAAATGATTTCAATAATCAAAAAAGTATTCAATAAAGAAGATTTTTGGAACAAGAAAAACGATGATAAAAAAGTTGAAGAAGCAAAAAATACTTTGATTACACATATTGCAAAAATGCGTTATAACGAAGCTCAAAATATTTCAAACAAAAATTTAGATACATCTATAAAAATTCAAAAAACAGATATGAACGATATCGGACACGCTCTATTTTTGGGTAATCACGCATCTTGCTGTACTGCGATAGGTTCTGGTTCAAACTCTTGGACAGCTCCGCTTTATGTTATGAATAAATGTGTTCAAAGTATTGAAGTCGTAGATGGTGAAGATTTTGTCGGAAATACAATGATTTTCTTAACCAAAGTTGATGGAAAACTTGCGTTATTACTTGATAATATTGAGCTTAAACTTGGTTATCAATACAATAACAAAATTAGAGATGCCATTTTTGAATACGCAGAAAAACTTTGTGCTGAAATTGGTCAACCTGATATCCCGATTTATGCAGGTCCTTTAAGACATAAGGTTAATATGGGAAAATTTGATTGCACAGAACATAAAGTTGAAATTTTAGGTGAATCAAATCAACCAATTTATGTTGATTCAATATCAAATCATCAAATAGGAAATAAAAAGTTTGAAGTTAGTTTGTATAAAATAAAATAATTTGAGGTTATAATAAAACTATGAAAGTATCACAAATCCAATCACAAAATTTTAGAAACACACAGACTCAACAACAGGCAAAAGAGCCTAAAAAGCGTGAGTTTATTGACAAGCTTATGGGTGTTGTGCAAAACCAACAAGACGTAAATGATTGCGTTGCAGTTCCAAGAGGAATTTTTAAAGCATATTTATGGATTATGGGTGGATTTGGCTTGATTGGTATAGCAAATGCGTTACCTCAAAAATGGAAGGTTGCAAAATCTACGCTTGCAATTGTTGGCAATACAATGAACATTATAAGCGCATTTTTCTTTGCAAAGCCGTTTGCGTTCAAAGGTGTCTCGCCGACAGTTGATATGAAAGAAATGAATAAATAGTTTTTGAACAAGATATACTTTTAATCATAAGATATGTTATATTATAGTTAAGAATTAAGAGAAGGATTTTTTATGTTCAAGAAAATTTGTGCGTCATTAGCACTTTCGTGTGTATTTTCTATTTCTGTCTATGCGGTAGAAATCCCTATGGATGCAAAACTTGACTATAATCAAGGAATAGATTTTTACAAACTTGGGATGTATGAAAGAGCAATGGAATGTTTTCGCTCAGCTACGAGAACTTATCCAGATTATATAGATGCTTACTATAATTTGGGAACAGTGCTTGAATATTTGAAAAATTATGCAGAAGCGATAGTTGTGTTTAAGCAAATTTATATAAGAAATCCTCACGATTACGAAGTTATATACAAACTTGCGAGTTTGAGTGCAAAACAAAGTGATTATAAAAAAGCAGCAGAATATATTTCACTTATTCCAGAAACAAGTGAGTATTACCATGAGGGACAAAATCTGGCTAGCATGATAAAATTAAACACTCAGGCTCCAGAAAAACAGGCAAATACGCCTTCTAAAATTGCGACTCAAACAGGTGTTTATGAAAATATTCAAAGCCCGACTGGAATTACAACTGACAAAGATGGGAATGTTTATGTTGCAACTTTTTCAGATAATTCAATTATAAAAATTACACCTGACAATAAAAGGATTGTGTTTTTTAAAAGTGCTGATATAAAAGGCCCAATTAGCTTAGCGAGTGATGAAGTTGGGAATATTTATGTTTCAAATTATAGCGCAAATAACGTGTTGAAAATTTCTCCACAGGGTGTATCATCAATCCTTGTGAACAAGATTGATAAACCTTATGGTTTGCACGTGAATGGAAATATGCTTTTTATCACTTGCCAAGGCTCAAATTCGATTTTTAGGCAAAAAATCTCGAGATAGAAATAAAATATTAATATTTCTTAATAACTAGCGTAAAAACCTCTTATATATTAGAATTAATAATGGTATAGGGGAGATGTATTTTCGCTGAAAAATCAGCTTAATGTATTTCTACAAGGTGATAGATTAATCTTATAAAAAAGGCTAATCTACACAAGGGGATTTGTTTGTGAAAATTTTTAGATATATTTTTTTAGTTTTACTAGTCGTTTTTGTTAATGTTTCGGCAGTATTTGCAGAAACTCAAAATACACAAAGTGCAGAATTCGTATTCAATATTGATGAATTTATAAAAATAGAAGCTGTTGAAAATGCTGTTTTGACAGCAAATATTACTGATAGGACAGGAAATTTACAAGCACCATTAGTTAGTCGTTTTAAAGTTGTTTCAAACGCAAGCGAAACAAAGACCTTATACCTAAAAGCCAACACAATTACTGAAAATGGTAATGAAGAAGCTATGTTTGAAATGGGCGGCAGAGTCTACATAGCGTTTGCTAACATTGAAAAACGTCCTCGTTCGGAAGCTTTAGCTAACTGTAAAATGGGTTCGCAACCTGAGTACAGCCCTGGGGTAGTTGCGTATCCAATTAATTCTGTTATTGGAGCTAAAAATAAATACTTAAGAGGCGTGGGGAAATATGCAGTATACATCGAAAACGGTGTTACAAACGTAACTGTTAATGTTGGTTCAAACGTTTTAAGAACATCTTTTGCCAAAAATGACCCAAATGGTTTTTATCAAGCAACTTTGTCTTTGACAGAGTCTGATATTTAGAGAGGAGCAAAAAACAAAATATAGGGAGTATGAGCTTTAAGAGAAATTATAAAACCGGTTTTAAAACAAAACTGGCGACAATCGTTCTTTTGTCGTCTCTGTTGGCTTGTTTTTCTGAAGTAAAAGCTTCTTCAATTGTTCTCTCTAATCCAACAAAACAAAATATTAATACAAGCAATACAACTATACCTTTTAATTTGAGAACATTTAGTGAATCAGATTATTTTTCTTCGGAAATTGATGATACTATTGTGCAACCAACGAATAATTTTATGATTGAAAATGTACCTTTACCTAGTGAATATAAGCCACGAGTGGTAGAAAAAGAAATAGAAACAGATGGCGCAAATAGCTTTTTCTCTCCAGAAGAAACTGCTATGCAAAAAGATTTTGAGCCGACTTTACAAGATACTTTTCAAGAAATTGACTCCGAAATTGCAACATCAAGTGACTCTAAGTATTATTTTAAAGATAAATCAAATGAGTTGGATTTAGAAGGTAAAACTATTTCTGGAGTAAAAATTGCAGGAGTTCATTCTTTTGATAAAGACAAAATTTTAGGAGTTCTAAATTCAAAAGTTGGAAGCGATTTCAATGAATTGTTAGTTAAGAACGACTTGCAAAAATTTTACGATTCAGGCTATTTTTCTGATAATATGAGTGCAGAACCAACGCTTAATCCTGATGGGACTGTAAGTTTAGAATTTATTGTTCAGGAAAATATAATAGTTTCGGATATACAACTTATCGGAAATAATGTTATTACAACAGAGGAATTGCTTCCTCATTTGTGGCGTATGAAAGGCGCTCCTCAGAATTTGGTGGAATTGAATAAAAGCTTAGAAAAAATTCTTGCAACTTATCATGAAAAAGGATATGTTCTTGCACAAATTTTAGGTGTAAATGATAATTCTGATGGCGTTTTGAGTATAGAAATAAGCGAAGGAGTTATTGATCATATCAATATTGCTGGAAATGAACGCACAAAAGATTATGTAATAACCAGAAACATAATGACTCAGCCAGGAACAGTTTATAATGAAGAATATTTGAAAAAAGATTTAGCGAAAGTTTTTTCAACACAAATTTTTGATGAAGTAAATAGAGAAATTACCCCTAGTCCAGCAAATGATGGTCATTATGACGTTACAGTAGTTGTAAAAGAAAAAGCTACAAATAGTCTTGCTTTTGGCGGAGGTATTGATACTGGTTTGGGTGCGTTTGGGTCCGTTAGTATACGAGAAGATAACTTTTTGGGTAAAGCTCAAAAAGTTTCACTTTCTGGCATCTTGGGCTCAGGTATTTTGCTAAGTGATTCATCGATTAAAAATCATATGAATTATCATGTAGAATTGGGATTTGTTGAACCTCATTTTTTGAATGCTGATAATTCTTTGATGAGTAAAATTTATTATCGAGAAATGGGAAGCTTCCAAGTTCCGCTTGCGGTTGAAAGAAGAATTGGTGCAAATGTTGGTATTGAACACAAAATCCAAGGCTATGACAATCTGAAAGCAGACTTTTTGCTTGGTGCAGAACACATTAACCTTAAAGAGGGTGACTTTAATAGAATTTCACATCTTTATAACAAATACAATTTGGACATAAAAGACAGAGCAAGACAACTTCATGACGGATTTTTTATTAACCTTTCTCCAGGGATAAAGTTCAGTAATCTTGATACAGACGAAAATCCAAGAGAAGGTGTTATTGCACAGGCAAGGTTTACAGAGTCTCTAGGCGTTTCTAATTTTAATCATACAAATGGTAGATTGGCAGGTTCTGTAACAAAATTCTTCCCTGTATTAAAAAAATCATCATTCTCACTTACTGCTAAGGGTGGTGCAAAAATACATGGGGATGAAATGCCAGAAATCATGGCATATAGACTCGGTGGGCCTTATACAATTAGGGGTTATCGTATGAATGGTGTTGGTACAGGTGAATCTTTCTTGATGGGTTCGGCAGAACTTGCAACACCACTTCCTTGGTCTGACAAAGTTAAATGGGATTTTGTTAAAAGAATGCGTTTAACATTCTTTGTTGATGCAGGTAAAGTATTTGATCCGACAATTACTAATACTTTGTATGACAGACCACTCCATGCAATTACTGCGGGTGTTGGTTTAAGATTGTATATTCCAGGAGTTGGACCAATATCAGTTGATTATGGTATTCCAATTACTAACCCAGGTAGTAATGGTTCTGAAAATGGTTACTTCACTTTTGGTACAGGCGGCCTCAATGGACTATACGGCTGGGGATATTAAGATGAATGGAGTTTTAAATATGAAAAAAGTTTTGATTTTATTAGGATTATTGATAATAACAACACCTTGTTTTGCTGCAGGAGTTGGATACATAAATTATGAAAAAGTTGCTGCGAATTATACTTTTGCAAAAAAATCTATTCAAGAAGTTGAATTAAAGGGCAGAGAAATTGAAAATTATTTGAAAGCAAAAGAGATTGAATTTAACAAGCTTGAGACTCCTTTGCAAAAACAGAAATTTCAAGAAACTGTTCAAGCAGAGATGCAAGTTAAAGAAAAAGCTTTTAATGATTTGAGAGAAAAGAGAGAAGAAGAAGTTTATCAAAGAATATATGCTGTTGCAGAAAAAATTCGTTTAGAAAGACAATATGATGTATTGTTAGATGCTCGAGGAGTATTTTCAGGCGGAAATGACATTACTGATGTTTTAATCCAAAGACTTAATCAAGCAAAATAACAATCAGATAGCATGAAAAAAGAATTTGTGATACAATAATAACCATGTTTACAGGCATCGTAGAAGAAATTGGAAAAATCCAAAGTATCACATCAAATAAGATAACAGTTGAGTGTGGAACTGTTTTAGAAGGCACAAAACTTGGTGACAGTATCGCTGTAAATGGCGTATGCTTAACTGTTACAGAGCTTTCTTCAAAAACTTTTACTGCGGATGTATCCTATGAAACTTTAAGAGTAACATCTTTAAACAATCTTAAAGCTGGTTCGATAGTCAACCTTGAACGTGCTATGAAGGCTGATGGAAGATTTGGTGGACATATGGTTTACGGGCATGTTGATGGATTGGGTAAAATTGCAATTATCCAAAAAAACGGTGAGTTTTTTGATATCAAAATTGAACTTGATGAAAAAGATTCAAAATATGCTGTTAAAAAGGGCTCAATTACAGTAGATGGGATAAGTTTGACTATTGCGGAGGTAAATGATAATCAAATAAATCTAGCTATAATTCCTCATACTTTTGAAAACACAAATTTAAAATCACTTAAAATTGGCGATTTTGTAAACATTGAAACGGATATTACGGCAAAATATATTGAAAAATTTTTATCAACAAGTGATAATAAATCAAGAATAAGCTTAGAATTCCTGCAAGAGCATGGGTTTTAGGGGTAAATGAAATGACAAACACAAATCAATTTAGCAGAATAGAAGAAGCAATTGAGGATTTCAGAGTCGGAAAACCTCTGATAGTTGCTGATGATGAGGACAGAGAAAACGAAGGCGATTTAATCTGTTCAGCCCAATTTGTTACGCCTGAATTGATTAATTTTATAACTAAAGAATGTCGTGGTTTGGTTTGTTTGGCAATTTCTTCAGAAGTAGCTAAACAATTAGAGCTTCCACAAATGGTTGAAAAAAATACAGAATCTATGCAAACAGCTTTTTCTTTAAGCATAGACGCACACCCAAAATATGGCGTTACGACTGGTATTTCAGCTTATGATAGAGCAAAAACGATTGAAGTAGCTATTGCGCCTGATGCTGTTCCAACGGATTTAAGACGCCCTGGGCACATGTTTCCTTGTGTTGCAAGAAAAGGTGGGGTTTTAAAACGCTGTGGGCATACTGAAGCTGTTGTAGATTTAGCAAGACTTTGTGGTCATAGACCTGCTGGTGTTATGTGTGAAATTATGTCAGAAAATGGTGATATGGCTCGCAGAGACGAACTAGCTGAGTTTGCAAGAAAACACGAGCTAAAATTTATTACGGTCTCTGATTTAATTGCTTATAGATTGAAACAAGAAAAATTTGTTCAAAGAGAAGTTGAAACCTTTTTGCCAACAAAGTTTGGTGATTTCAAAATTGTAGGCTATAAAGATACAATTTCTGGTTGTGAACATGTTGCATTAGTTAAAGATGACGGGTCGGATAAAACACCGCTTGTGAGGGTTCATAGTGAATGTCTAACTGGTGATATTTTCCATAGTTTGAAATGTGATTGTAACTGGCAATTGCACGAAGCTTTGAAAATGATTGAAGAACACGGAAAAGGTGCTTTGGTTTATATGAGAGACCACGAAGGCCGAGGAATTGGTCTAATAAATAAGCTCAAGGCGTATAAGCTTCAAGAAGAAGGCCAGGATACAGTCGAAGCGAATGAATCTTTAGGTTTTGCACCTGATTTGAGAAATTATGGTGTTGGAGCGCAAATTATTTTGGATTTAGGCTTTAATAATTTCAATTTAATAACCAATAATCCTAAAAAAATTATTGGGTTAAAAGGTTACGGATTGACTATTAATGAAAATATTAATATTCAATCAGAAGTAAACAAGTATAATGAAAGATATATCAATACAAAACGTGAAAAAATGCATCATATAATGTAGAGGAATGATTATGACAGAAATGAATTATGAAGTTGAATTGCTAAGTAGCGAAACTTATAAAATTTTTAAAGGAGTCTATAATGACTTTAGATCTAAAGCTGTCAGCGAATATAAATTTGAACTTGAGCCTTTGGAATACGAGGAATTTATTGATGCAATTGAAAAAAATTACATGAAATGCGTAGTATTGAAAGAAAATCTAATTCCAACAGCGTTTTTGGTGTATACAACTTCAATTTCTGAGTCTATCGAATTAAATTTGATTCACTGTTTAGGAACAGAAGATGTGGTTACAAAATACAAGTTGCTTGTTGAAAAATTTATGCAATTAACAGAGGGTGAAAGACATAGCAAAGTTGTTTCTTATCCAATGTTAGGTAATCAGTCTGTATTTACTGCAGATATCGTTAAATATGGTTTCAAATTCATTGGACTTGCTGTTCTAAGATTCTTTATGGGCAATGCTTCTTCTGAAAGAATTTTAGAAAATATGAAACTAAGAGATAAAGATGATGAATACAAGATTGTAAGCTATTCTGATGATTTCAAAGAAGATGCAATAAGAATTATTCACGAATCTTTTAAAGACACATCAGATGCAATGTATGACACTCGTTATAAATCTGTTGAAGGAACAACCGATATTATCAACAAAATTGTAGAAAATGTCTATGGTGAATTTTTACCAGAAGCAACATCTGTATTACTTTATAACAATGTACCTTGTGGTTTTACTTTTGCAAACGTTACAGGTGGTAAAATTGCGAATGTTCCTCTAGTTGCAATTGAAAAAAATCATAGAGGAAAAGGCTTATCAGAACATTTATTAAATAGAACAATTAAGATGTTAGTAGATTGGACAAAAATAGGTAAAAGAGATTTTTCAGAAGTTAACGTGACAACAGAGACTAATAATTACAAAGCATTAAAAATGTATAGAAAAATAGGCTTTAGAGAAGATTATTGTTATCCTCAAGCATATTTAATGCAAAGACAAGGACACTCAAAAAAATAACAAAAAATTTGTTACAAATTTCAAATTTTATGATATATTAGATACATAAGAAGAATAAGATCTTTGACTATATAAAAAGGTCAAACGAAAGGAGACGTATGAAAAGAGAATTATTAATGGCTTTGGGCGTTTTATGCGTAACAACAGGTATCGCTTCTGCAGCTGATTCTGTTCAAGCATATGCTCACCCAACACTATTCGGTTCACAAGAACATACTTCTGTTTCTGTAAACAGTGACGTAGTTGTTGGCGGTAAAATTTACAAACCATGCAAAGCAAAATCAATCGAAGGAAAACAAAATGTTTTAATCGGTCGTTCTGCTAAGAAAATGCTTGGTGATATGCAAGCTAAAATGGATGCAAAAAGAGGCGCTTTATATGATCCAAAAATGCCTGTTTTACGTTCTGAATTAGCATTCCTTATTTCTGAAGGTTTAGGCTTATCAAAAGGCGATTCAACAAAATATACAGACTTGTCTGAAGGTTACTGGGCTAAAACTGAAATCGAAAGAGTTTTAACAGCTGATGTTATGATTGGTTACCCAGATGCAACTTTCAAACCAGACAAAGCTATTACAAAAGCAGAAGTTTTCTGCACATTTGCAAAATTAATGAATCTTGAAGCTAACACATCTGTTCCAACTTTGAACGGACAAGCTCTTAAATATGTTCCAGAATGGGCATATCAAGCAACAAATGAAGTTATCGCTTCTGGTCTTTTAAATGTTATTCCTAATACAGATAAAGTTATCAACGATGAATACTTATCAAAAGAACAAGTAGCTTACTTCATTTCTGCAATGAAGAGAAACTTCAGCATCGATACATCTAACGGTGTTATTGGATGTGCAACAAAATACGAACCTGTAACAGTTAAAATCAAATTAAGCGAAAGATTAAGCGCTAGAACATCTAATGTTGGTGATACATTCACAGCAAAAACAACTGAAGATGTAACAATCAATGGCGTTTGCTACCCAGCTGGTTCAACTGTTAAAGGTAAAGTAGAATCAGTTTCTAGACCTGGTGTAAAAAACCCTGGTTATATCGCTGTTACATTTGAAACAATCAAAAACGGTGACAACTGTGCTACATTCCCTAAAAAATTATCAAGCGCACAAGTTGACGTAATGAAAAACCCTAACATTGTATCAAGAGTACTTGGTGCTCCATTCTCAATGGTAGGCAGAGTTGCTGGTGTTGCTGGTAGAACAGTTGCTGAAGGTGCTGGCGTTATTTCTAATGGCGTTGAAGAATACGGCGACAACTGGTCAGATGCATTTGCTGATACAGCTTCACTTCACCCTCTTAAAGGTCTTAAGAGTGTAGGTAGCAGCTTTATCACAGTTGGTAAAGGCGTATACAACTTATCTAAATTAGCTGTAAGCGGAACATTCGGTGTTCTTTATGAATTCTATGATGAATGCAAATACATCATCGTTCCTAATACAACTAATGATTCAAGCTTAAATCCAGATGAAGAATTAACAATTTTATTCTAATTCTTGCATAGCTTAAGTTTTAAATCGGGTTGGATAGAAATCTATCCAACCCGATTTGTTTTAGAAAAATATAAATACTCGACTTTTATTCGCTTCGCTCATTCATGCCTCTGCTCGGCTTGCAAATACGCCTGTGCAATCAAAGATTGCTTTGTAAGTCGGATCGTAGCCATGTCGTTCTGTGAGCC